>JAJFUB010000147.1 GCA_021372615.1 bacterium
GGCGGCGGGGCCCGCCGCACACGACGCGGCACCCGCCGCCTGACTGTTGCCCTACATACCCAAGCTTCAGAAGTCGCAGCGGCGCGATGAATCGCGGCCCTACTCCGCCAGCAGGGCCTTGATGTCGTCCTTGACCTGGGCTGAGGTGGCGTCGGGCCCGAGGGAATACCGCAGGATGCCCTTGCGGTCAATGATCCGCACCTGGGGGATGGGCACGATCGCGACGTCCCCGAAGAAGGCCTTGTGGGTCTTGTCGTCCAGCGCCGCCAGGGGGATGTCGAAGCCCTCGGGACGCCAGCCTTTGATCTCGGCCTCGCTGTCCCCGTTGGACAGCGCCAGGAACTCCACGCCCTGCTTGCCCAACTCGTAGGCCGCATCGTCGTAGTCGCGCAGGTGCTCTACGCACGGCTTGCAGTACGTCGCCCAGAAGTCCACCACCAGGATCTTGCCGGCGTAGTCCTTGAGGCTGTGCGTCTTGCCGTCAATGTCCGTGACGGTGAAGTCCGGGGCCCTCTTCCCCACACCGTCGGCCTGCGCTCCCGCCTGCGTGGACGGCGGAGGCGTCACGGGCGCCGCTACGGGCGGCGTCTGCGCTGTGGGGCCTGCTGTTTGCCTGCACCCTCCTACCAGCACCAGCACGGCCAGAACTGCGACTGCAAACACGGGAAGCTTGCTCCACATGGTCACCCTCCACCCCCCGTCTAGTGCGTCCCCGTATGCCCGAACCCCCCGGCTCCGCGCGCGGTCTCGTCGAGCACCTCGACCAGGGCCAGCTCGGCGCGGCTGACCGGGGCGATGACGAGTTGCGCGATGCGGTCCCCCCGGTTGATGGTGAACGGCTCCTGGGAGATGTTCACGAGCCCCACGCACAGCGGCCCGCGGTAGTCCGCGTCAATCGTCCCGGGCGCGTTGGCCACGGTGATGCCGTGGCGGATGGCGAGGCCGCTGCGGGGCCTGACCTGCGCCTCGTAGCCGTCGGGCAGAGCGATCCGCAGCCCCGTGGGCACCAGAGCCCGCGCGCCGGGCTCCAGCACCAGCGGTTCGGAGATGGCGGCCCGCAGGTCCAGCCCCGCCGCATGCTCGGTCTCATAGCGAGGCAGTTCCAGCCCCTGCCCCTCGGGCTCGATCAACACTTCGACACGTACCGGGTCTGCCAAGCCTATCCTCCTGCCTGTATGGCGCGGTCCTGGTACTCCAGGGCCGTACTCCCGATCTGGATCACATCGCCGGCGCGCAGGGCCTGGCGCTGGATGGGCCGTCCGTTGACCAGCGTCCCGGCGCCCAGGTCGCGCAACTGGTAGACACCCCCGGCCGCCTCCAGCGCGCAGTGCTGGGGCGCGATGTGCGGGTCCTTCAGCAGCGCAATGTCGCACTTGGGCGAGCTGCCGATGGTCGTGACCTGATTGTACACGATGAACTGCTTGCCCGTCAGCGGCCCGCCCACCACCGCCAGCCAGGCCTGCTTGCGCAGCTCCTCAATCAGGCCGATGGCAGCGCCGCTGAGGCCGCCAATGAGCGTGATGGCCAGCAGGCGGCTCCCCAGCCCACCGAGGGCCATGCCCAGCGGATCGAACAGGAACCCGCCGGCAAAGCCGCCGACCGCGCCGCCCATCAGGCCGTTGACGATCTTCTTGACCGACTTGGCCGGCAAGCCGTGGGCCACCCCCAGCCCCACCCCGACCGCCAGCCCGGCGATGCCCCAGCCGATGGTGCGCGCGATGATCTGCTGGACGCTCAGCTCCTGGCTGTCGGGCGACAGCGTGCCGTAGACGAGCTGGGCGAACATCCCGCCCAGCGCGCCGCACAACAGGCCGCTGCCGAGGCCAATGCCTCCGCCGATGGCGACCTTGCGCAGGTTGCCCGAGTAGATACCATCCACGACGCCGATGCACAGGCCCGTGCACGAGCCGATGAGACCGGCGAAGACCATCGTGTAGAGCACCGCCGTGTCCTCGGAGTGCTCGTAGCCATGGGTGCGCAGGTAGCCGATGCCCACGGCAGCGGCGCCCAACGTCGCGCCCACGCCCAGGCCCGCGAGGGGCCCGAGATAGCTCCCCGACCCGCCGGCGCTCCACTGCGAGAAGCCCAGGGCCATCCCCAGGCCCGCCGCGGCGGCGATGGCGATGGCGAGGCAAATCACGACATAGGTGCCCAACTCGCCGGAGCTGCCCGCATCGCCCAGGTAGGCGACCGGCTCGGTCAGCCCCCAGGCGAGGATGCCGCCCAACGCCCCCGCAATGGCCATCTGGATCAGCAGCGAACCCACCAGCCCGCCGGCCAGGGCGCCCTTCTTGCCCTTGGGCAGGGCGGCATAGGCGCCGGGCTCCACGCCCGGGTACTGGCTGGCGGCCGGGTAGGCCGGCGCCCCGGCAGGCGCGGGTGGCGGCGCGGCCACATCGTCCAGGTCGAGGCTGTCAATGACCAGCACGCTCTCGGTGGGCGCCAGTGGCGGCACAGGAGCGGCCGGCGGCAAGCCGACCGGCGCTTCCTCCGCGTCGAGGTCATCCAGCGACAGGTCTATGTCGGGTTGTTCGCGACCGTTGTCGTCGGTCATGTACGCCTCCGGGAGAGGCAAGCGTCAGGTGGCAAGTGGCAAGTGCCAAGTGGCAAGTGAACGGCAACGGCAGGTGCACGGCAACGGCAAGTGCACGTCAACCGTAGCTACTGGCGGCGGCGGATGCTGTTGATGAGGCCGTGGAGCATGCGTCCGATCTCCGCCGCCGATGCCGTGCAAGCCGCGTGACGGACCGGCTCCCCCAG
>JAJFUB010000148.1 GCA_021372615.1 bacterium
TGACCGCTCCCACACCGTCCGGCGAGGCAAGAGACCATCGCATTGTGGGAGCGGTCACCGACCGCGACCGTCCCTGAACCCTGATCCCTGAATCCTGAGCCCTGCCCTATGGCCCACGCCTACACACCCGGTCTTCGCGTCACCCAGCAGGCGCTGCTGCGCAAGCTGCGGCGGCTGCCGCTGCCTGGCAAGATTCACGTCCAGGTGGGCGACCGTGTGCGGGCGACGGACATCGTCGCCGCCACGGAGCTGCCCGGCAATGTCACCACCGTCAACATCGCCCGGGAGATGAACTGCCAGCCGAACGAAGTACCCGGACACATGGTCAAACAGGTCGGCGACGCGGTGGAGGCCGGCGAGGTGCTGGCCGAGGCCAAGTCCTTCTTCGGTCTGTTCCACGCCTACGCCAAGGCGCCGGTGCCCGGCACCCTCGAGTCGGTGAGCGACATCACCGGCCAGGCGCTGTTGCGCGGGGCGCCGACGCCGGTGTCGCTCGAAGCCTATGTGGACGGCACCGTCGTCGAGGTGTCGGGCGACGAGGGCGTCACCATCGAGACCGTGGGGGCGCTGCTGCAAGGGATCTTCGGGCTGGGCGGCGAAACATACGGCGAGTTGAAGCTCGCGTGCAATGCCCCCGATCAGCCGCTCACGCCGGACCGCCTCGGCGACGACTGTGCGGGGAAGGTCATTGTGGGCGGGTCGCACGCCGGTCTGGCGACGCTGCGGCGGGCCATCGCCGTGAAGGCGAAGGCAGTGGTCGTGGGGGGCGTCAGCGACACCGATGTGGATGAGCTGCTGGGGTACCACCTGGGCGTGGCGGTCACAGGCCATGAGAAGCTGGGCCTGACGCTGGTGGTGACCGAGGGCTTCGGGACGATCCCCATGGCCCGGCGTTCGTTCGAGCTGCTGCAAGCCCGGGCCGGTCAGTTCGCCTCGGTCAGTGGCGCCACCCAGATCCGCGCCGGTGTCATCCGGCCGGAGGTCATCGTCGCCGCGCCGGGAGCGCAGCCGCTGACCCCGGAGGCCGAAGAGGCAGGTCTGCTGAACATCGGCAGCCCGCTGCGACTGATCCGCGAGCCGTACTTCGGGCAACTGGCCACGGTCACGGCCCTGCCCGAAGAGCTGCAGCAGATTGCGACCGAGGCGCGGGTACGGGTACTGCGAGCCCGCCTGGAGGACGGCACGGAGGTTACAGTGCCGCGAGCGAATGTGGAGTTGATCGAGCAGTGACTGTTCCCGGCCGGGGTAGTGCCGCTTTGGGAGGGCTTTCGAGAGCCCTCCCACAACCGCGTCCCCTCGCGATGGCGGCGCTGGTGCTGCTGGCCTGTTCCGCCGCCTGCTGCCAGTCCCTCCCGCCCCCGACGGCCCTCAAGCTGACCGACGACCCCGACGACGACAAGGGCGACAAGCTCCTGCTGTCCTGGAAGGCACCGACCGAGACAGCCCCCTCCGGCCGCGCGCTGGTAGGCTATCGCGTCTTCGTGCAGACCGGGCACGAACAGGCGAAGGTGCAGGAGCTGATCCCCGACGCCGCCGCCAGCGATACGAAGCTGACCGATCTCAAGCCCTGGCGGAAGTACCAGGCGGGCGTCACGGCGGTCTATGCCCCCGCGGGTGTGGAGTTCGCTCCCGACGAGCACGCCCCGGACTCCCTGGCCGAGGGTGTGTCCGAGAGCCAGATGGTCCTGGCGGGTCCGGTGGCGCCGCACGGCAAGTGGTTCAAGGCAGACCAGACCAACGTCTTGGTGACCTCGCTGCTGATCGTGGCCATCGTGATCGCCACCATCGTGCTGGCGCGGCGGCGGGACATGTACATCCGGCCCATCGCGGGCCTGCGGGCGGTGGATGACGCCATCGGCCGCGCCACGGAGATGGGACGGCCCATCCTGTATGTCTCGGGCCTCACCGGCGTAGGCGACATCGCCACCATCGCCGCCATGCTCATCCTGGGTCATCTGGCCAAACGCACCGCCGCCTACGAGACCCCCATCCTGGTTCCGTGCAACGACCCTCTCGTGATGGCGGTCCAGCGCGAGATCGTGCACGAGGCCTACCTCGAGGCCGGCAAGCCGGACGCCTACGACCCCGACAGCATCTACTACGTGACCGACAGCCAGTTCGGCTACGTCGCGGCTGTGGATGGCATCATGCTGCGCGAGAAGCCCGCCGCCAACTTCTTCATGGGCTTCTTCTTCGCCGAGTCGCTGATCCTGGCCGAGACCGGCGCGACGACCGGCGCCATCCAGATCGCCGGCACCGACGCCGACACCCAGCTCCCCTTTTTCATCACCAGCTGTGACTACACGCTGATGGGCGAGGAGCTATACGCCGCCGGCGCCTATCTATCGCGTGACCCGATCCTGCTCGCCCAGCTCAAGGGCCAGGACCTGGGCAAGATCGCCATCTTCGCCATGTTGCTTGTCGGTACGCTGCTGGTCACCGTCAACGCCAACACGATTGGCGAATGGTTCATGAAACTGGTACAGGTGCAGTAGAGGCAGGGACTGGGGACTGGGGATTGGGGACGGCTACGGCGCAGGGCGCCATCGTCCCCAAGACCCAATCCCCAACTCCCAACCCCCAACAACCATGCGTCGCCAGCTACCACTGATAATCGGGTTCGTCACGGGCCTGTTCATGTTCATCCAGTTCTTCGTCCCCCACCAGGTGGGCGTGGCGGGGTTCGACCTGCTCAACGACTGGGTGCGCGTGATCGGCGCCTTCGCCATGACGCTGGGGATCG
Organism: bacterium; assembly: GCA_021372615.1. Lineage (NCBI taxonomy): Bacteria > bacterium. The sequence continues at coordinate 2,744 of JAJFUB010000148.1, forward strand.
CCAGCATCTGCCAGGCCAACTGGGAGAAGATCCGGCGGCGGCAGCGCGAGTACGGCTACAGCATTGTGACGCTGCTCAGTTTCTTCCTCATGCTCTACATCGGCCTCTTCCGCCCGGGCGAGGTGCCCCTCCCACAGGGCTGGGGCCTCAGCGGCGAAGGCGACAACCTTCAGGGCGTATGGGACCGGCGGGAGGGCCACACGGCTCCCGGCTCCGTGCGTCTGCGCGGTACCAGCACGTCGGCGGAAGGCGCATGGTCAAACCGCTGGGCCGGGTGGGAAGAGAACTGGGGCAACATCGCCGTCCAGCCGGGAGCGCTGTGCCGTCTGAGCGCCTGGGTCCGCGGCCACACGGTGAGCGGCCCGGGCGCCGGAATCGCGGTGACCTTCCTCGACCAGGACAGCAAGCCCGTGGCCGGCGGCTACCAGGCGTGCCCATCGCGGGTCGTCGGGGAGTTGTGGGAGACGCTCATGGTGTCGGGGATGGCCCCGCGCGGGGCCGCCTTTGCGCAGGTGAGCCTGGACCTGAAGGGTGAGGGCACGGTCTGGTTCGATGACGTGGTCCTGGCGCCAGTCGGCCCCGCCACGGTGTCGGCGACGGTCGGCGAGGTTGTCAACGGCACCTTTGCCCGGACTGAGCGTCACCCCATTCTCCGCAAGGTCCTCGCCCAGGCCGACGGCCCCGGCTTCAAGTGGCTCTTTGAGAGCATCGTGGTGCCGCTGGACAGCACGATGTTCGCGCTCCTGGCTTTCTTCATGGCCTCGGCGGCCTACCGCACCTTCCGGGCGCGCACCCCCGAAGCCACCGTGCTGCTGCTGGTAGCCGTGATCGTGATGATCGGCCGCGTGCCCATCGGCGAGTTGTTCTACAAGCACATGCCGCAAGTGTCCGAGTGGTTCATGATGTACCCCACGGTGGCGGCCAAGCGGGGCATCCTCTTCGGCGTGGCTCTCGGCTCGGTCGCGACCTCGCTGCGGATCATCCTGGGCATCGAGCGCTCGCACCTGGGGGGGCGCTGACATGAACGTGCTCGCCCGCCTCATCCACATCGATCGCCGCTGGATCTTCCTGTGCATCGCCCTGGCCGTGGTCGTGCCCTTCCTGACCCATCTGCAGTTCCTCCAGGGCACGCCGACGCCGGCCACGGTGGCCGTGTACCACTACATCCAGAAGCTGCCGCCCGGCAAGCCGGTCATGCTGATCTTCGACTATGGCCCGGCCGGGATGCCCGAGATCCACCCCATGGCCATGGCGCTCATCCGCCAGTGCTTCATGCGCCACGTGCCCGTCATTGCCATGACGCTCCACCCGCAGGGCCCGCCGATGATCGAGATGGCCTTCGCCAAGGTGACGCCGGACTTCCAGGTGCGCTACGGGAAGGACTACGTGAATCTGGGCTTCAAGCCGGGCTGGCAGTCGGTGATCCTGGGCATCGGGTCCGGCTTCGCCACCACCTACCCGACCGACACCCGCGGCACCCCGCTGTCCCAGTTGCCGATCATGCGCAACGTCAAGGGCTATGACGACATTGGCCTGGCCGTAGACCTGGCCACCGGCTCGGCCCCCGGCGCCTGGATCGCCTTCGCGCACCAGCGCTTCCATCTGACGCTGGCCCTCGGCATCACCGCTGTCATGGCCACCGACAACTACGTGTACCTGCAGACGGGGCAGATCGTGGGCCTCATCAACGGGATGCGCGGGGCGGCCGAGTACGAGCACCTGGTCAACCACCCGGACGTCGGCGCCCTGGGCATGTCCTCTCAGTCGGTGGCCCACCTGGTCATCGTCCTGTTCGTGATCCTGGGCAACGTCGGGTACTTCGCGGGGCGCGCACATGCTCGCCGGACGGGGGAGGGGTAGGGACCATGCCGGCCCACGGCGCCGCCGACGTGCTCACCAGCCCCGAAGTCATCAGCCTGTGGGTGCAGGCCCTGCTGACCTTCGCCATCCTGTCCTTCCTCATCAAGGACAACCCCTTCTACAAGTTCGCCGAGCATGTCTTCGTGGGCATCTCGGCCGGGTACGGCATCATCGTTGTCTGGCACGAGGCCGTGCTGCCGATCCTGCTGTACCGCATCTTCCCGCAGCTCGGCGGCGATCCGACCGTGCGCCCCGACTACTGGGTCATCATCCCCGGGATCCTGGGCCTGCTGATGGTCAGCCGCTTCATCCCCAAGTATGGCTGGCTGTCGCGCTGGCCCATCGCCTTCGTCGTGGGGGTGACCGCCGGGTCCAGCATCCCGGTGGTGGTGCAGGCGAACATCCTCGAGCAGATGCACGGGACGATCCGCCCGCTGCTGTACCATCGCCCCCTGGTGTTGACCCACGCCCCTGGCGCCCTGGACCTGTCCGCCGGCGCCGCGTTCGCGGTCTTCAATGCCCTGGTCCTGGTGCTGGGCGTCATCTGCGTGCTGAGTTACTTCTACTTCTCGCAGGAGCACAAGCGGCTGCTCGGGGCCAGCTCAAGATTGGGTGTCTGGTTCTTGATGATCGCCTTCGGGGCTAGCTTCGGTAACACGGTCATGGCCCGGATTTCGCTCCTGATCGGCCGTGTTCAGTTCCTGTTCTATGACTGGTGGCCGGCAGTCGTGGAAGGAGTCAGACATCTAGTGACGAAATGATAGAAAGACGCGGGGGAAAATGGGGAGATGGTGTGTCGGGATGACGAGCTGACAGTGTTTTGCGTTCTGCACGAGTTAGCCCCGGGGCGAGGGAGAGTGACGCGGATGGACAAGGAGACCGTCCTACTGATCGAGGACCACGAAGCTGACCGGAAGATGGTGGCAACTGCGCTGGAGAAGGAGGGGTATCGGGTGGAGGCAGTCACCACGGGCGAGCAAGGGCTCGAAGCCCTCGCCCAACAGCGCCCCAACCTGGTGCTCCTGGACCTGATGCTCCCCGGGATGGACGGTCTCGAAGTGTGCCGGCAGATCCGCGGCAAGAGCGATCTGCCCATCATCATGATCAGCGGGAAGGATGATGAGGTGGACAAGGTCGTCGGCCTGGAGCTGGGCGCCGACGACTACATCACCAAGCCCTACGGGGCGCGCGAGCTGGTAGCTCGCGTCCGTGCCATGCTCCGCCGCACCCTCATGACCGAGAAGGCCGCTGCGCAGAAGCGCCGGCTCAGCTACCCCGGCCTGGAAGTGGACTTACCGACGCGCACCGTCGAGTGCCAGGGGGAAGCGGTGCACCTGACCCCCAAGGAGTTCGACCTGCTCTACCACCTCGCCTCACACCCCCGCCGCGTCTTCCGCCGCGATGAGATCGTCGAAGAGGTCTGGGGCTATGCCCCGTCCAGTGGCGACCTGCGCACCGTGGACACGCACGTCAAGCGCCTGCGCAAGAAGCTCGAAGAGGGACGGGACGTGCCCTGGTCGCTCGCCACCGTCTGGGGCGTCGGCTACCGGTTCGACGTGAGCGAATAGCCGGCCTGGTTCCTACGACGCGACCGCGCCCGTCGCCAGCACGCGCTCGACCGCTTCGCGCGATACCGCTGCCATCATGTTGCCCGGCCCCGAGCCTACCAGCGCTCCCACGGCGTTGCCCCAGCGCAGGCATTCCTGCGGCTCCTGACCGTCGAGCCACGCCGCGATGAACCCCGCGTCGAAGGCATCACCGCAACACGTCGTGTCTATCATCTGCACGCCGAAGACCGGCGCGGCCAGCATGCGGTCCGCCTGCACGAAGCGTGAACCCTCCGCGCCGAGCTTCAGGGCCGTGCCCACGCGCGGCTGCGGCAGGGCCGCGGCGGCCTGCAGCGGGTCATCCAGGCGGCCCAGGTGCGTGACCTCCACCTCGTTGGGCAGAAACAGGTCCACCTGCGGCAGCAGCTCCCACAGGCCGCTGTCCCACCGCTCATACGGGTCGTAGCCGGTATCCAGCGAGGTCACTACCCCGACCTGGGCAGCCCGGCCGAACAGCCCGGGCAGGTCGGGCTGCAGCTTCGTCTGCATGAAGATGCTCCCGACGTGCATGAATCGCGTCTGCGCCAGCAGGGCATCCGGAATGTCCGGGCCGGTGAGCGAGTCGATGGTGCCCAGGTAGGTGACGAAGGCGCGGTCATGCGGCCCCGAGAGCGAAACGGTCGTCCCGGTGCGCAGCTCCTCGTCCACCTTGACGTAATTCGTGCACACCCCTACGCGCTCCATGCTCTCGGTGAGGAACGGGCCGAACTCGTCATCACCCACGCGCGCCACCAGCGCCACCCGCAGGCCGAGGCGAGCGCAATACGCCGCGAAGTTCGCGGCCACCCCGCCGGGGTGGCGGCTCATCGTCCGCGCCAGCACCTCGCGACCGAACTGCGGCAGCTCCTCGATGGCGAGGATGAGGTCTACATTCAGGTCACCGACGGCGATGACATCGAAGCGCTTCTCAAAGCCCATGGGACAGGTCAAGTCTCCTCGATACGTTCCAGCTTGAAGATAACCGGGCGGTAGCCGTCGCTGCAGCAGGCGACGGTGCACCCGGGGCGCGAGCCGATGAAGTTCCCGCCCCGCGCCAACGTGATGACATACTTCTGGATGTCCACCCACGCCCACGAGCAGAAGCCCTCGGGCATGTTCGTGTCGGAGATGAACTCCTGGCCCTCGGTAAGCTTGTCGCAGGCCTGCCAACGTCCTGTCGCGGTGTCGGCCACCATGTCCTCGAGCAACAGGCGCTTCATGACGGTGATGCGGACCCTGGCCTGCATGGTGTTACTCCGTGGACGCCTGCGCCGCCGGGCACGGGGCCCCGGCCTCCGTCTGGGCCAGGATGCTGTGCCGGCGGCCATAGCCGAAGTAGATGACCAACCCGATGGCCAGCCAGATCCCCAGCCGCCACCAGTTCTGCACGGGCAGCGAGAACATCAGCAGCAGGCACGTGAGCGTGCCGAGCACCGGGATGACCGGCACCCACGGGCAGCGGAAGGGGCGCGCTGCGTCCGGGTTGGTGCGCCGCATGACCAGCACCGCCAGGCACACGATCACGAAGGCCAGCAGCGTGCCGATGTTGACCAGCTCGGCCAGGATCTGCAGCGGGATCAGGCCGGCCAAAACCGCCACGATCAGGCCGGTCGCGATGGTGGACTTCCACGGCGTGCGGAAGCGCGCATGCACCGCCCCGAAGAAGCTCGTGGGCAGCAGGCCGTCGCGGGCCATCGCCAGGAGCACTCGCGGTTGGCTCAGCATGAGCACCATGAGCACCGACGTGATCCCCACGACGGCGCCGAGCGCCACCACGAACTGCGCCCAGGTCAATCCGACGGTCTCAAACGCCGCGGCCACCGGGGCCTCGATGCTGAGTTCGCTGTAGGGCACCATCCCGGTGATGACCGCGGCGACCGCGATATACAAGACAGTGCAGATCACCAGCGAAGCCACGATGGCGATCGGGACGTCGCGGTGCGGCCGTCGCGCCTCCTCGGCGTGCGTGGAGACCGAGTCAAAGCCGATGTAGGCGAAGAAGATGATGGCCGCCCCCGCCAGCGCCCCGACGGGCGCGCCATCCTTGCCCACCATCCCCCAGACCGTCTGGCCAAACAGGCTGAGCCCCGCCCAGCCGAACGGCGCGAAAGGGCGCCAGTGCGCGGGGTTGACGAAGAACGCGCCCACGGCCACCACCAGCAGCACGATCGCCACCTTGATGATGACCATGGTGGAGTTGAAGCGCGCGCTCTCGCGGATCCCGATGACGAGAATGACTGTGAGGAGGGCGATGATGGCGATGGCGGGCAGGTCGAAGTAGCTGCCCGTCGGTCCCAGCAGCCCTGTCACCTTATCCGGCCCGAAGGGCGCGTCGGCGACCTGTGGCCACACCTGCCGGCCGAAGATGCCCAGGAGGTTCTGGAAGTACTTGGACCAGCCATGCGCCACCGAAGCCGAGGCCACCGTGTACTCCAGGACCAGGTCCCAACCGATGATCCACGCCAGTAGCTCCCCAAGGGTCGCGTACGCATACGTGTAGGCCGACCCCGCCACCGGCGCCATGGAGGCGAATTCCGCATAGCAGAACGCGGCGAAGATGCAGGCCAGCCCGGCAATGATGAACGAGGCGATCAGGGCCGGGCCGGTCTTGTCATGGGCCACCATGCCGACCAACACGAAGATGCCGGCACCGATGATGCAGCCAATCCCCAGGCTGGTCAGCGACACCGGCCCCAGCACCCGCCGCAAGCGGTTATCCCCCGCCATCTCCTCGTGAAGCTGAGTCAGCGTCTTGCAGCGGAACAGTTGGCTCATCAGGGCCTCCCTGCGCGCTAGCGTTTCACGCCGTACCGCTCCATGATCTTCCGCAGATTCCCGCCCAGGATCTTGCGCTTGTCCTCTTCCGAGATGCGGGCATACATGATCTGCCCCAGGCCCCACGAGATCGGCAGATCGGTCAGGTCCGAGCCGAACAGGATGCGGTCTGCGCCGTACATCTGCACGAACTGCTCCGTCTGGTTCCACGCCAGGAAGGGGCAGGTGCAGATGTACAGGTTGTCCACTTCGCGGCACACATCCACAAATGCCGCGGTCGCGTGGCCGGCGATGAAGCAGGCGTTGGGGTAGCGCTGGCACAGGTCTCGGATCCGGTCGGCCCCTCCCCAGGTGTGGCTCAGGATGATCTGGCCATGCTCATGGGCGAAGCGGCACGGCACTTCCACCAGCGGCCCGCTTGAGGGGTATGTGGCATACGAGTCCAGCATCAGCTTGATCCCCTGCATCCCCAGCGACAGCCCGCGCTCCAGTTCCGCCAGCATCGCCGCCTCGCCGTAGTTGGGGTTCACGAACGTGAAGCCGACGAAGCGACCGGGGTAGGCGCGCAGCATGGCCGCGACCTCGTCGTTGCCGAAGTCGTTGTCGCCCATGATCTGCATTCCGAAGACGCAGCAGGTGTCAAGACCGAACTTATCCATCTCGGCGACGAGGTCGGCGGGGGTGTCATTGACCACGTGGTACGGATCGGCCCAGCCGATGTGCCCGTGACAGTCCGCGAACTGCTCGTCCCGCAGCGACTCCCGCAGGCGCACCTTGCGGTGCAGCGTGTCCACAGGCTCGGGGAACTCCGCCTGCTCGACGGAGCTAACCTTCCGGTTCCAACTCAGCAGGTTCCGCAGATTGCCGCCCGCGATGAGCGCCAGCTCGTCCTCGGAGATGTCCGAGTAGTTCAGTTGCATCAGCGGCGTCCCGGGTGTGCGCTCGGGCAGGTGTGAGGCCCAGACCAGCCGCTCGGCCCCCCACTCGCGGCAGATGAACTCGATGCGGTGGTGCAGCCAGACCGACGACAGGTCCAGGTGCAGGTTGGGGCAGGCGTTGAGCGCCTCGTACAGCGCGCGCTGGCTGCGGTAGATGCGGTTCTCGCTGACCACCACCGGCATCTGCGGGTGACGCTTGCACAGGGCCACGACCGCGCTCCAGTCGGTGCGGTCGCTGTAGCCCTCGAGGTTGCTGTCGGGCGACAGGAACAGCGGCACATGCGCCTCGGCCAGCGGCTCCAGCAGCTCATCCGTGGCCCAGTCATCCAGCGGCAGAAGGAAGTGCTTGTAGAACATCCAGACCGCTCCGACGCCCGCCGCACGCATCTGCTTGAGGAGTTCCTCAGGCGGCGGAAACTCGCGGCTGTTGGGCAGCAGCAGCGTCCAGGCCGGGTGCAGGCGCGGCTGGTCGCGGGTCACGTCCAGGATGCGAGCGTTGCCGGCCATCGGGTTGGTGGACACGGACATGCTATCGAGCACCAGCGCCTCGTGGATGCCGAAGTGATCCATCTCCGAGAGGAGTTGGGACGCGGTGCAGGGGTGGTTGGGGCCGAACCGCAACGACCGGCCGAGAATACAGCAAGCGTCGAAGTAGGTCATGTCAGTCTCCATGGTGCGATCGTCATTGGGGCGCCGCGAGGCGCGTGGGTGGGTTCGTCCTCGAACCCACATGATCGTGACGCGCGGCATGTGCGGGTTCGAGGACGAACCCGCCTACGCCGGCGCGCCGTTCGTCCAGCGCCGCTCCACCCCGCTGAGCATGTCACGCTCCAGCCGCAACGTGCCGTACGGGCTGGCCAGCTCAACCGTGCGGATCAACTCCCCGTACGGCCGGGGGAGTTCGCCATCCTCACGGAGGGTTTCCTGCACCGACAGCCCCGCCGCCTGCGCCGGATCGTCCAGCAGCACCACACACCAGCCGCTGAACAGCAGCGGCTGCGTGATGGTGCCCCGATCCTCGGCGATGAGCGGCAGGCTGACCTGCAGGCCGCGGTCGGTGCGCTCCAGGCGCGGCGGCAGGGCCACGATGTTCCCCGCCTCGCGCCGCTGGGGGTTCGGATCATCTTCGGGCACATCGAGCACGCGGCATTGCAGCGGGCGGAGCGCCACGGCGCAGGCGCCGTAGTCCAGCACCAGCCAGTCCGCCGGCGCCTCCGTCGGCGCGCCGTCCCATGCTTCCCCGCCGATCAGCACCCGCCCGCCCCCGCGCGCGAGCCGCCAGCGGTCCTCCAGGCGCACCGTGGGCGAGTGCAACTGGTGCACCTCGCGGAAGATGATCGCCGCTCCCTCATGCTGGTGGGCGGCGAAGACGACCTCCGGGTGGAACGACACGCGCTTGAACAGGTGGCGGCTGGCGTAGTCCCAGATGGTTCCGGCGGCCTCATGCTGCCGGGGTGTGCCCTCGTCATCCACCGTCGCCCATTCGAGTACGCCGTAGTCCTGCTGGTTGACGATGAACGAGGCGGGCTTGCTCTGCCACCCCAGGCCCCAGGCGTCGTGCATGGTCGTGTTGGGCATGATGGGATAGTGGCTCAGCGTCCCCAGCCGCGCGTGCTCGCGGATGTGGCTGACGCTGGTGTGCTCATCGAAGGTGCGCTGGCGATGGGAGCGGGGGAGAGGCTGCGGGGCGGGCACATAGCTGTAGCCGGTCGCACGGGCCAGCACCGCCAGCGGCGCGTTGGGGTCCTTGGGTTGCGCCCCCGCCATCAGTTCCAGGAGACCCCACGGCACCTCCAGGTCGCAGGCGAAGTTGTAGCCGCGGATGCTGGGCACGGCGTCGAGGCCGTCGTGGAAGGCCGCCCAGGCCATCAGGCGATCGAGCATCGCGCGGGTGCGGTCGTATAGCTCCCCGTGGTGCTCCAGCAGCATGATGAGCAGCCCCATCTCGGCGATGACGCGCGTGTAGACGGGCGAGTGATCCTCGCCCCAGCCCGTGCCGCGCCGCTCGATGTAGTCCAGGTAGCGGCGGCAGAAGTCCCGCGCCTCCTGCTGGATCGCCTCGTCCTGCAGGATGTACCCGGTCACGAGCAGCATCGCCACATCGCCCAGGCACTTGTTGGGGTAGTAGAGGCTGGGGCTGTCGGCCATGTGGCGGAACCACGGGGACACGGCGGCGAAGATCGAGCGTAGCGCCTCGGCCTCATCATCGGTGAGCTGGTCGCGGTGGTTCAGCCACAGCAGCGACAGCGGCAGGCAGATGAAGAACGAGGCGTTGGTGTCGCCGATGGCGGGGTCTTCGAGGTACCACTTCAGGCAGCCATAGGTCGGGCTGTCCGGGTCGGTGTCACGCTGGTCACGGAGGGCCCCGCAGAGCAGGGCGAAGTCGGCGTCCTTCTCCCCGCGCACGAGCCCCTGGTAGAGATGGTGCGCGGTCGAGACGCAGTTGTGGGTCTCGGTCAGGTGGGCGATGTTGGCGACATGGGGCTTGCCGCCCCGGGCGAGGTAGATGGTGCGGTCAATCGGGTCGGACATGCTCACGCTCTCTGCTCTGGGTGGTCTGCAACTCAGGTCGTGGGTGCCGCCGAGATCGCTTGCGGTCTCACGTGTGCGGCGGGCCCCACGGCCGGCGGCGGCACCCGCCGCCTACTTCGCCACGAACCTGATCGTCGGCGCGGCCGTGAAGTCTATCACGAACTTCCCGCCGGTCGTCGGGTACTCGAACGTCCCACCGTGGGTGAAGTCACTCGGCCCGGCGGTCGCCTTCTTCAGCTTCCCGTCTTCCTTCATGTACTCGTCGGCGTACTTGATGACCACCTGCTCGCGGTTGCCGACCGGGTGGCCGGTGGTCGTGACGGCGGTGCCGTCCACATCCGCCTCGGTCAGGAAGTGCCCGTCCACCGACAGACCCGCGCGGAGCATGTTCGCGTACTGCTCGACCTTGGGGATCGGCGGGCAGGTGGGGTCAGTCAGGCCGTGGACGATGACGATCTTCAGGCCCGGGTTGGCGGCTCTCAGCAGCTTGCAGTGCTCCAGGTTGCCGAAGTCGCGGATCTGCTGCATGTCGGGGCTGAGGTAGTTGGGCTTGGCCGGGTCCTTGCCGTAGCCGGCGTTCAGGCTCGTGCCCTCGCCGGTGCCGTAGGCGATGGCGTCAATGAGCCCCGGCATCCCGCAGATGTCCACCCCGCAGGCGAAGGTGTGCGGAGCCAGCTTCATCACCATCTCGGTGACGTTGCCCCCGCCGGACCCGCCCATCGAGTACACGCGGTGCTCGTCGAACGCGATCCCCTTGTCCTTCAGTTGCTTCCAGACGGCATAGAGCGCCCGGAGGCAGTCCATCGCCTGCAGGTAGCCGTGGTCGTAGGGCTTGTCCGCCGACCAGCTTCCCGGCCCGCTCTGCAGATAGTTGACCGACATCGCGATGACGTTGAAGCGGTCGGCGAAGGTCTTGCACCACTTGACGTACTCGGCGGAGTTGTAGACCCCGCCCCAGTTGTGCAGCACGAGCATCAGGCCGGTGTTGGCGGTAATGCCGGCGGCCGGCTCCTGGACGAACATCTTCACCTTGCGCTCGCCCGGCTGGAACGGCCATTCCTGGGCGACGAACTCCTGTTCCTGGCTCAGCACACTCTTGGCTCCTCCTGGGGCGACCAGTGCCGGCGTCCCGCCGGCCCCGGCTCCCGCCGTTGCATCCAGCTTGAGCAGCACGATCCCGCCCTTGGCGAAGGCGCGGAAGTCGCCATTCTCGGGCGGGTCGGGGAAGGTGATGATCGAGTAGGGGAGCCCGGACCCGCCCCCGGGCGGCTCGACCGACAGGTCCAGCCCCGTGTCCTTGATCTGCGGGTAGCGCTTCTGGAACTCGGACAGGTCCGTGTCGGACACGGCGATGGTCACGGCTTTGGTCCCCGTCGGCAGAACGAGCGTCTTGGCGTCACAGCTCTGCTGCGGCACCGGGGGCAGGTTCTGATACCCCGCCGGCACCTTGTTGATGACCCAGCGACCCACGCGGTCATGCCACGGCGCAGCCTTGTCGCCGGGGACATACTGGCCGGCGGCGGGCGGCTGTGGAGCGGGGGCTTGTACGCCGCCGGCCGGGGCAGCCGGGGCTTGTGCAGCGGCTTGCAGCGGCGGGTCCAGCGCCAGCAGGATCAGCCCGGCGCTCATCCACGTGTGCTTCATCTCCGTGGGCGGGTTGGCCACGGTCACGATGGCATAGTCCAGCGTGCCGCCGCCCTGCTTGATCTGCAGCTTGTCGCCGGTGTCCGTGGCGCCGGTCTGCTTGGTCAGGAACTCGGCGAGCTGCTTGTCCAGCACGCCGATGGTGGCTTGCTTGGTGCCCTCGGGAACGATGATGTTGCGGGCAGTGCAGCTCTGCTGGGGAATGGCGTGGTCGCTGAGGTACTTGTCGGGGATCTGGCTGAGGGCCCACTGGTTCACGCGGTCATGCCACGGGAAGGCCCCGAGCTTGACGGTGTAGGTGGCCGTTTGCTGGGCGAGGGCCACTGTCAGGAAGAGGGGCAAGCAGAGAAGGCAGCACAGACGCTGCATCGTGATGGCCTCCGGGGGCAGGATGGGAGAGTGGTTCGGCGGAGGTGAGGTGGAGTCCTGCCGTTGGAGCGCGGCTCTCCAGAGCCGCCTCTCCGTGTAGTGCGTTCGGTGGTATCAACGGCTGCCAGCTGGAAGCTGGCGCTCCTACGGCAACGGCTTGCGGCTCTGGAGAGCCGCGCTCCATCAGTCGTCCATCAAGCTGGCCCGCTCGATGGCCCGTTTGCCGAACTGGCCGATGATCCGGTCGCGGGCGCGGCACAGGCTACGACGGCGGCTCGCACTCTCCTCGAACAGCGAGAGCTGCCAGGGCATGCCCGTCCGCACCAGGTTCCCCGCCGCCACCCCGATCAGCCGTACCCGCCGGGCGCCGAGTTTGTAGGCAGACTGTAGGGCGGGGGCTTGTACCCCGCCCCTGTCCGGCGGGGTACAAGCCCCCGCCTTACAGCCCACCACTTGTCCCAGCAGCCGCGTCGCCTCCGCGTACAGGTCCAGCTCGCTGTCCGTCACCCGGTCCATGGTGCAGGAGCGGGTGAAGTTGGTGAAGTCCTCCAGGCGGATCTTGAGGGTCACGGTGCGGGCCTGGTAGCCCTCGCGCCGGAGCCGTCGCGCCAGCTCGTCACACAGGACCAGCAGCGTTCGCCCCAGCAGCTCCACATCCCGCGTATCGCGCGCCAGGGTCGTCTCCTCGCTCATCTGCCGCCATTCGCGCGTGCCGTCATAGATCGGCACCGGCGTGTCATCCTGCCCGAGTGCCGCGCGGTGCAACTGCCGGCCGTGGGCGCCGAACTCCCGCTCCAGCAGCAGCACCGGCAACCGCTGGATCTGGCCAATGGTGCTGATGCCCATCTGCTTGAGGCGCTGGGCGGTGACCGGGCCGAGGCCCCAGAGCTTCTCGGCCGGCAGCGGCGCCAGGATGTCGGGGAGTTGCTCGGGGGTCACGATCGTCAGCCCGCGCGGCTTGTGCCAGTCGGAAGCCATCTTGGCGACGAGGCGGTTGGGGGCCAGGCCGATGGACACCGACAGGCCCAACTCACGCTCGATGCGATCCTGAATCGCGCGGGCGATCTGCTCGGGCGGGCCGAACAGCTTCAGACTGCCGGAGATGTCCAGGCAGGCCTCGTCAATGGAGATGGGGTCTAAGCGGGGGGTGTAGGACTGGTAGATCTCCAGCGCCCGTTGCGACGCCTCCGCGCAGGCGGGGCCGTTGACCGGTAGGAAAATGCCCTGCGGGCAGAGCTGGCGTGCCTTCCAGATGGGCATGGCGGAGTGGACGCCGAAGCGCCGGGCCTCGTAGGAGGCCGCGGACACCACGCCGCGCGCTTCAGGGCCGCCGACGATCAGCGGCTGGCTGCGGTACTCGGGGTGCAGCACTTGCTCGACACTGGCGAAGAACGCGTCCATGTCGGCATGAAGAATATGGCGGTTCATGGCTCCGGGGTCGCTGCGAATCAAACATATGTTCGATATGATTATACAGAAGGCGCTGCGGAAAAGCAAGATTGCAGGCCCATCGTGGGCCCCCAAAGAGCGCGGCCGCCGGTCAAGGACCGGCGGCCAAGCAAAACGGCGGTCGGATGGGCTCCGAGGCCCTACTTCAGCTTGATGCAGGCCAGCGCTTGCTTGTTGCGCACGAGCAGGTAGCCATCGGCGAGGATGGGCGCTGTCCAGGCCTGGCCGCCCAGGGGCTTGATGCGGCCCAACTCCTGGTAGCCGCCCGGATCGGCCTTGCACATCACCACATCGCCGGTGTTGCCGGTGCAAGCGATGATGACACCGTCGGCGATGAGCAGGCCGCCCTTCTCGAAGCCGCCCTGACGCCAGCACACCTGCCCCTGCTGGGGGCTCATGCACACCAGCGCCCCACCGGTATCGCTGTCGCTGTAGATGTACCCGTTGTAGTAGATGGGAGAGCTGAAGTGGGGCGTGATGTCGTTGTTCCGCCAGTACTCTTTCGGCCCCTGCGGCGTGATCTCCACCAGCGCACAGCCAATGCTGTAGCCGCTGGTGAGGAATACGAAGTTGCCCTCCACGACGGCCTGGGAGGCGTTGACGTTGCACTTGTTCGCCCAGGGGAAGCGCCAGAGTGTCTTGCCCGTGTTGGTATCCACGCCCACGAAGTTCCGGCCCGTGGGCACAACATACTGCCGCTGGCCCAGGATGGTGGCAATGACGGGGGTGCCGTAGCCGGCGAGGTCCGCATCGTCCCCGACCCAGATCACGGCGCCGGTGTCCTTGTTCAGGGCCATCACATTGCCCTTGGGGCTGCCGGCCTGCACGATCACCTTGTCCCCATCCACCAGCGGTGAGGCCGAGTAGTTCCAGTTCGGCGGCTTCCCGCCGAACTCGCGCATCAGGCTCTTGGTCCACACCACCCGGCCGCTGGCAGCGTCCAGGCAGTTGAGAATGCCGAAGCGGCTCAGCGTGTAGAGCTTGCCGTCGGCGTATGAGGGCGTGGCACGGGCAAACCCGTAGTTGTCACGCCCCCCCTCCTGGTACTCATAGCGCCAGACATCCTGCCCGCTCTGCAGGTCCAGGCACCGTACGACGTCATTGTCGCCGGCGCGGTCCATGATGAAAACCTTGCCCCCGGCCACGCTGGGGCCCGCATAGCCGTTGTCGTTCATCTGCGCCCGCCACAGCACCTGCGGCGGGTTGGCCCGCCAGTCCTTGTTCAGGCCGGTGTCGGGAGCGAGGCCATTGCGGCTCGGGCCCATGAAGTGCGGCCAGTCCGCGGCATAGGCGAGGCTGGTGGCCAGGCACAGCACCATCACGGCAGGGGTCAGGGATCTGCGCATCATCGTCCTCTCGGAATGTGTTATCAGGCTATATGTTACCACGACAGACTACACTGAAGCAACAACTGACCGCCCCGTAGGTTCCCCTAGCCAAAGCAGTAGACCAACCCCGCATCCGTGCCGACGAACAGCCGCTGATACGCGGCCGAGACGCCTCCGCCGATGCTCCCGGTGCGGTACTGCCAGACACGCGTCCCGGCGGCCAGGTCCACCCCGTACAGGCTGCCATCGCCGCTGCCGAAGAACACGCGGTTGCCGACAACGGCGGGCGAGGAGTCATTGCCGCCCCGGGTGTCGAAGCGCCACTGCAGGACGCCCGTGCCGGCCTTGAGTGACACCAGCGTGTTGTCTCGGGAGGCCAGCAGCAGGTGCGTGCCCGTCACCGCGGGCGAGGCATAGTACGAGCCCTGCTCCGACGGCGTCACCTTCCACATCAGCTTGCCGTCGCTGACGCGAACTGCCGCCACGGGGCCATCCATGCCAGCCGCGTACACGGTGCCTCCCGCGCAGGCCGGCGAGGCACCCAGGTTGCCGCCCAGTTCCACGGCCGCGACCTGCTTGCCGCTCTTGAGGCTGATGATCCGCACGAAGCCGTCACACCCCGCAATGACCACGCAGTCGCCCACCACGCAGGGCGAGCAGTGCACCTGCGCCCCGGACTCGAAGCTCCACAGCTCGCGCCCGGTCCTGGCGTCGAGCTTGTACAGGTGGTTGTCATACGAGCCGAACAGCACGTACGTCGGAGTGTAGCCGGGCCCGCAGTTGGCCGAGGAGACGATATTGTCCTGCGTCTTGAATTTCCAGCGCAACTTGCCCGTGCTCCGGTCCACGGCGTAGAACACGCCCGTCTCGTCGCCGACGAAAACGCTGCTGTTGGTGATGCAGGGCGTGGCGGAGATGCCCCCGGCGGCCAGGAAGCGCCACTTGGGCCGCCCATCCACGACGCGCAGCGCCAGCAGCGACCCGCCGCTGGTGCCCACATATGCCGCGTCGCCATAGACGGCCACTGCACCCTCGATCTTCGACTTGGCGTCGTACCGCCACAGGAGCCGCGGCTGCGCCGACAACGTCGTCGTCGCCACGCCAGTCTGCTGTGGGGTGCCCCGGAAAGACATCCAGTGGGCCGTAGGAGAGGTGGCTCCGGCGGCCCAGACGGCCGCGACGAGCGCCATGGCCCATCCGCTCAGCGTCACCACCCGCCGCCCGGCCTGCAGTGCATTCATCATTCGTGCCTCAGTGCCCCTACGAGATCCTCGTCGAGATGGCGTCGGATCGCGACGACGTTGGCCCCTAGCCCCACCGCCAACACCGCCAGCAGGGCCAGGACCAGCCCGGCCCAGTTGACCGATGACTCGGGCGAGGCAAGCTGGGGTACCATCGCGATCAGCGCCGCCACCGCCCCCAGCAGCAGGCCCGTCACCAGGAGCCCGCCATGCTCCAGCAGGAGCAGCGACACCAGCCGCTGCCGCGAGAAGCCGGTGGCTGTCAGCAGCGCCAGCTCCGCCCGCCGCTCAATGATGTTGCGGGCCGTGACGACCGAGAGCCCCACCGTGCCCAGTAGCAACCCGAGCGCTCCCAGAGCGATGAACATGGAGATATAGACGTTTTCCCCGGCGGCATACTCCGCCAGCGTCTCGCGCGTGGGCCGGACTTGCAGGCCGAGGTCGCCCAGCGTCCGCCGCAGCGCCGCGACGACCGCCTGCTCGTCCTCCCGGGGCGTCTCGATCAGGAAGAACGACGGGGCCGTCGCTTCGGGATAGAGGTGCTTCAGGTCCGCCTCGGACACGACCAACAGGCCGGCGAAGATGCTGCGCGAAAAGCCGGCGAACAGTTGCAGTGTCATCGGGCGGCCAAACGCATCTTGTGTTTCCCAAAGGTCCCCGTCGTGCTTGTACAGACGCCACTCCAGTGTCCCGCTGTCGGTCTTGGCGACGATCCCCGGGGTCGCCTCGTAGTTGATGTCGTCCTCAACCAGCACCCCCGCGAAGCGCCCGTCCGCGAAGAACCGTTGCCCGTAGCCGAGCATCTGCGGCGCGTTTGCCTTCGCCGCGTTCGCGCAACTCAGATCATCGCCGGGGCTGGCGAGCAGGGACACAACCGTGCAGCGCGCCAGGAGCGCTTCATCGGCAGCGGCGAAGCCGAGGTTGCGGCGCCCCTCCGGCGTTGCCGGGTCGTAGGGCAGGGGGACCTGCGAGGTCGCCATCAGGTTGAAGCCGCCGGCCGGGCCGGCGCGGTCGAACGTGTCCGCTCGGCCGAAGTCGCGCGTGCTGGCGGCGGTGGTGATGATGACGAACGTCGCCGCGGCGATGAGCCCGCACACGAGCAGGCTGCGGCGCGGGTTCTGTCCCGCGTTGCGCCACGCCAGGCCGCGCAGGCTTTGCAGCACCCCATGGCGACGCGGCCACGTGAGCGCCAGGTGCAAGGCCACCAGCCCGGCCACCAGCAGCAACAGCCCCGCCCCAAAGAATGCGATGGCCTTCGGCGCCGCGTCATTGGCCTGCGGCCACACGAGCAGACCCGTTGCCGCCGCCAGCATCACGACGAGCGCCACCAGACGCGCGGCCAGCCGCCGCGAGGCGGGGGAGAGGCCGGGGCCGCCCTGCCACAGGTGCATCGGCTCCAGTCGCCCCAGGCTCCGGAGGGCCAGCAGGATCGTCACGACGCCGACCAGGAGCCCGCCCAGGGCCGCATACAGCAGGTCTGTCGGCGCCACGTGCAGCCACAGCGCCGGTGCATCCCCGAGGGCCGCCCGCCAGAACGCTCCCATGGCCTCGAGCAGCCCCGCCGCGTACAGCACACCCACAGGTAGCCCCAGGATGACGCCACCCAGGTTCAGGATCAGGCCCTCGCCCAGCAGCAGCCTGCGCACGCGCCGTGGTGTCAGGCCGATGGCCAGCAACAGGCCGATCTGCCGGGCGCGCCGCTCGACGCCGAGGCTCACCAGCATGGCCGCGAGCCCCGCCCCGGCGGCGATGATGAACATGCTCAGGGCCAGGAAGAGCTGGCTGAAGTCCGTGCTCCCGGCCGACGACTGTAGCGCCCGTTCAGCGGTGTTGGTGAAGGCGATGACCGGCTGCCCGGTCTGCAACTCCGTGAGCAACTGCTGCGCGAGCCGTGGGGCGAAGGCCGCCGGGGATTGCCCCTGCGGCGGCGTGATCTCGATCGAGGTCAGCGAGTCCTTACCGCCCCACATCGTGTCCGTCACGAAGTACTCGACGAACGCCTTGGGGACGGTCTTGTACTTGTCCCAGTACGCCTCGTCGCGCGGCGTGATGCGGCTCATGTCAATCGGGAAGGGCGGCTTCCACTCGCCGAGTGTCACGGCATCGGTGAGGCCCTCGTAGTCCGGCATCAGGTGCGGGTCGGCGCCGAGGCCTTGCATCGGCACGACACCGACGAAGCGCGCCTGTAACGACTTGCGCGGGAACGTGCCGTCCGGGCTGGTAGCGAGGTACTCCAGCGTGAGCTGGTCGCCCGGCCTGGCCTGCAGGTCCTGCGCGGCCCAGGGCCCGAGCGCAATCCACGCCTCGGTGCGCTCATCCACCTCCCGCCCCAGCCCCACGGCCCGGCCGTCGCTGACCCCGGTGACGATCGCGTAGGCGATCTCCCGGCCGTTCGGGGCGCGGATCGCGGTGGCGAGGTAGGTCGAGGTCAGGAGCACCCGGGCGCCCAGCTCACTCTTGGCGCGGGCGACGGCCGAACGCTGGGCCTCGGTCAGCGTGAAGGCATCGGAGGTGAGCGAGAGGGAATGCGGCTTGACCCGCAGGTGCAGCCCGTAGTCCTCAAGGGACAGGCGCGGGGTCAGCGCGGCGGTGAGGTCGCTCGAGTCGCCCTGCTGCACCGGCGCCACCAGCACATTCGCTTTGCCGGCCATCGTCAGCGCGCGCTGCAAGGCCTCGCGTGGCAGGAAGGCATTGCGCGGCCGTCCGCTCTGGCCGTCGAGGCGGAAGTCGCCCGGGCCGTTGTCGGGCAAGACGGCGGCCACCGGCAGCGTCAGCGTCGCCATGACCTCCGCCAGCTTGCGCCGGGCGAACAGCGAGTCCAGGCCGATGCTGCGCGGCCGGTTAACGCTCAGGGCGACCTCGTCCCCGGCCTTGACGTGCAGGTCGCGGGCCAGCGCGGCGTTGATGAGCAGCCCGTCGGCGGGCAGGGCGGGCAGGCTCTGGAGCGTGATGAAGCCTGCCTCCACGCCCCAGACGGTCACGCCCACGGGGTTCGGTTCGCCCTGGACGGGGGTGGCGGTGCCGGTCGTGGTCAGCAGCGCGAGGGCGTCCGTGCCGGCCGCGATCTGGTCCGACACCGCGCGCGGCAGAACCGCCGCGTGGTTCACACCGCCCAGACGGGCGAGGGACAGGTCCAGCAGACTACCTCGGAGCGAGGAGCCGATGATGAGGGAGCCGGTAATGACAGCCGTCGCGACCGCCAGCCCGGCGATGACTGCCAGCGAGGAGCCGCGGTAGTGGCGGATCGTGCGCCAGACGACGTGCCGGGGCGTCATCGGGGGCCCCCCGACGGCGCCAGCCTCCCCTCCCGTAGCTCGTACACCGCCTGGCACGCCGCCGCGTGCGCGGGGTTGTGGGTGACCATGACCACGGTCAAGCCGTCGCTGCGCGCCAACTCCAGCAGCAGCGCCACGACCTCGGCGCCGGTGGCCTGGTCCAGGTTGCCGGTCGGCTCATCACACAGCAGCAACCGCGGCTCATTCATCAAGGCTCGGGCCACGGCCACCCGCTGGCGCTCGCCGCCCGAAAGCTGCGCGGGGAAGGACTGGAGACGCTCGGAGAGCCCCACGCGGGCGAGGAGGTCGTAGGAGCGCCGTCTGC
>JAJFUB010000149.1 GCA_021372615.1 bacterium
GCGGTCACCGACCGCGACCCCCGACCGACAAGCTCCGTGTACGAGCGGCACCGACCGCGACCGACACCGCTAGCCGCCCAGCAGCTCCCTGACGATTCCCGCGTTCATCGCCACCTGGTTCATGTCGCGCTGGAACATCCCCACCACGACCGCATCCTGCGGCTTGATGTTGGCAAAGGCATAGCGGAAGGCCTCGCGCACGTCCTCGGGGCTGGCGCACTTGCGGCTGGCGGCGAGGATCTTGAAGGCCAGACACGTCTTGTCGGTCGCGCGGATGGTCTGCACCATGCGCTCGCGGGCAGCGTCGTCATAGACTTCGCCCGCCAGGAAGGCCCCCATCGTGCCGTCCTTGGGCCGGGCGATGCCCAGCGAGTAGAAGCAGGCCATGTAGAAGTCCAGGTCCCAGCCCTGCTCCTCGATGTGCTCGATCACCTCGGGCAGGTGCGTGCCCACGCCGACCGCGACGCCACTGTCGCGCATGACCTTGAGCAGCTCGCGCAGTTCGTCAATGTTCCCCTCGCGCCACAGGCCGTCGGTGCGGGTGCCGTGGTGGTAGATGGCGATGGCGCCGGCGCTCGCCGCCCCGCGGATGTTGCCCGGCAGGTCCTTCAGTTCCGAGGCCGTCTGGGCGACCCACTGCAGCGTCCCGCCGTCGTTGCGGTATTCGCGCAGCATCCGCATGATGTGGCGGTCGGCGCGCACCTGGGTCGCGTTCAGGCCCTGGCGCTCGGCCTCGAACAGCGCCGCCTTGATGTTGTCGGTCGTGTAGTAGTCCAGGAAGGCGTTGTCCATCTCGGGCGAGGTGTGCGACCCCCCGGAGAAGGGATTGCCGCCGATGATGAGACGGGTGACGCGGTGCGGCCCGAGGGCCACCGTGGGAAGCAGATGCTCTGACAAGCCTACTCAACCTCTTCTCTGAACGCCAGGGGCACGGTGATGGGGCTGCCCACCTTGCCCTCGGCATAGTCCCAGCCGCAACTGGTGTACGCCCCCTCGTCGGTCTCCGTGGTCCAGATTCGGCCCGCTGTGTTGACGATCTCCACCCGCAGCCGCCGCACCTTGAAGGCATCCGGCGGGCGGGAGTTCTCGATCTGGACGGTGTTGCGAGCGCACAGGGTCGCCAGGGCCTCCGGGGTCAGCGGCAGCGCGATCTCGGTCCACTCGCTCGGCGCCGAGGGCAGATCGGCGATGACGATGCCGTTGACGCTCACCGGCTTGTGGGCGTACTGCCCACCGTCGGCCCCGAAGGCCTCGAGCACCAGCTTGCCGCTCTGCGGCGTGCCGAAGAACCACTCGTAGGTCTCCTGCCGCGCCGGGTCAATCTTCATGTCGGCGCGGATCCCCGTCAGCGGCTGCCCGGCGGCGAACTGCTTGCCCTCGCCGTAGGCCCAGTCGGTCCAGCCCGTGTAGACCCCCGTGTCGGTCCGCGACACGGCCAGGATGCCGCCGCGCATCGTCAGCAGGAGGCGCAGGTTCCGCACCTTGAACGCATCGCCGACCTGGTTGTCAATCGTGATCTCGTTCTGCTCGCCGAGTGCCTTGACCGCCGCCTCCGACAGCCGCAGCGTCGCACTGTGCCACGAGTCACCGTAGCCGGTGGGCAGGTTGCCGATGGCGACCCCGTTGACACTCACGGTCTTGGCTGCGTAGTTGCCGCCGTCGGAGCCGAACACCTCCAGTTCGAGCATGGCGCCCTGGATGTTCTTCAGACCTTCGGGGCCGACCGCCGTGGCCACGACCTGCAGGGGCGCCTCGGCTTGCGCGACGGTCTTCCCGCCGCGACTGGCTGTGAGGGTGACGATGCCTTCGCCGGCGCTGACCGGCCGCAACTCCACCTCGAGAGGGGTCACCAGGCCCGGCCGAGGCATGAACGACTTGATCGCCTCGGCACGCGCGGGCTCAGGCGCGACCAGTCGCGACTTCAGTGCCAGCGACAGGCCCGACCCCGGCGGCAGATGGCTGAGCACCCTGATCGTCGCGGTGGCGACCCCATCGTCCTGCACCCGCGCCGGCGCCGAGAGTGACAGGCCGACGGTTGGCTCCACGCCCAACTCCGCCACGGGCGGCGCCTCGCCGCCCGCCACCTTGCCCGTCACAGCTACAGGCACGGTCGGGGTCTCGCCCACCGCGCCCGGCAGATCGAGGGTAGTCGCGGCGCTGCCGCCGGGCTTCACCTGGGCCCGCAGGCGGGCTTCCGCGGCGCCATGCTGCAACGTGAGGTCCACGGCGACCGGTGTCGTGGTCCAGTTGTCCACGACGTATCGTGCCTGCGTCGGCTGTCCCTGCACGACGTGCAGCGGCCCTTCCAGCGCGGCGAACACGCCCGTGCGCGCCAGCACAATCATCCCGGCCCAGCGCACGCGCGGCACCGTCACTTGCAGTGTACCCTTCTCCCGGCGCAGGGGCAGCTTGTGATAGCCGCGCCAGTCCGGCGACAGCAGGTAGGCTCCCTTGATCGCGTCGGCCTCGGGCAACTTCACAGTCACCGGCACGCCATGGGCGGTGTCCGGCTCGCCTTCCCAGACCCCTTCGGGCACCAGCGTCACGGCCACATTGCCCCCGGCGACCCGGTAGATGTTCGCGGCAAAGCCCGGTATGGGTTCGAGGGCGTGGGCCTCCAGCACCCACTGGCGCCCGAGCATCCAGCGGAACAGGGGCGCCCAGCGCTGTTGCAGATCGGCGAAGGAGCCGGTGACGGTCGGCACCTGGATGCCGTGAGCCAGCATCTCGGCATAGGCGGCCGGGCTGGCGCTGCCGAGGGAGACGATGGCCTTGCCGGCCAGGCCGTAGTACTGGATCATCTCGGTCAGCGGGCGATAGGTGCCGGTGCCGCCTCCCTCGTCCATCATGCCATCGGCCAGCGCCGCCAGCTCCATGTTGTACGGCCCGTTCCACCAGCAGAGCCCGCCCTGCGCGCGCACGAGCTTGGTGCCCTCGTGACACAGCAGCGTCAGGTCGTGGCCGCCGACAGCCGATTGGTCAAAGAAGACCCCGTCCAGCTTCGGGTACGCCCGCAACTCGGTCTTCAGTTGCTCCAGTATGTACCGGCCCCACGGGCGTCCCTGATCGGGGATGATCTGGCTGCTCTCATACCAGGTCGGCAACGGCTTGCCCTGCGCGTCATAGCGCACATCGTCATGGAACTTCTCGTCCGCCCACGGCCGCCAGGCCTCGGTGGGGTTGTAGTAGATCAGGCCCTTGAGGCCGTGGGCATGCAGCCGGTCCACGTAGTCGTTGACCTTCGCCACCGTCATGTCCGGGGGCTTGTGCTTCTGCACGGCCGTGATGATCCCCCGCCAGTCGTCGTCCCCCGGGCGCTCCTCGGGCTTGAGTTGGGTCTTGAGCGTATGCCAGGTATCATCAATCAGCGGTGTCCAGGGCTCCTGGGTGGGCACGTACTCGCCATAGAACGGGAAGGTGCAGTGGATCTCGACGACCTTGCACCCCTGGGCCTTCCACCCGGCGATGCTCTTGTCGGGCGGCGTACCGCCGCTGCACACGAACGGGCCATCGAGGCTCACGGCTTCCGGGTGGCGCGGCACGAAGGCCTGCGGGAACTGCGCGAGCACCGCCCCGAGCGCCGGGCGCCAGTCGCCCTCGGTGGCGGCGAAGTAGACGCGGCGGCGCACGCTCTGCCCGGCGGGTACGCTCAACGGCAGCGCGATCGCCACTGTCGTGCCTTGCTGGCCGGGCGTCAGCGTCACCTGCCACGGCTCCACCAGCAGGCCCAGCTCCTCGAAGAACGCCAGCCCCCAGTCCTGCTTCCCGCTGTACACCTGCCCGACGGGCAGAGCGGTCGAGATGCCGCCGCCGGCGTAGCCGTACTCGCGCGGCTTCTCGCCGGGTGTCACCGGGTCATGGGCGCGGGCAGTGGCGGGGACGAAGACCTGATCGGCCTGCGGACGCACGGAGAGAGTGAGGACGACGGTCACGCGCCGCATGGGTGCGGACGCCCCGGTGTTGCCAACCGTGAGGTCCACAAAGGGGTACAACCCCCGCCCGTGGCGCAGGCTCAGCGAGAGGCCGGAGACGGGGCTGGGCAGCTCGAACAGGTTCGGCTCAGCCGCCGCCAGCGCCGGCAGGGGCACGGGCTTGCCGTCCTCGAGCAGGCTCAGCGCCATGGGCCCGGTCAGCAGCGGGAGAGTCTTCAGCGCGGGGGCCTTGATCTGCATGGGCAGTCCCCCCTTCCCCACCTCCAGCACCGTCGCCATCACCCGCGGCGCCCCGGCAGCCCACAGTGGGGCCATGCAGACGGCGAGTGTCATCAGCACCAGTACGAGACGCAACATGTCGGTGTCAGCCTCCTGCGAGTGCGGCGGCCTAGCGGTAACAGCGCAGTTCGGGCGGTGCAGCCAGAGCGAAGCACTGGCCGGCGGGCACGACCAGCGGCCGGTCCTCGCCCCAGGTCTGGCTGCCGCGCCAGAGGCGATGGCCGCGCAGGTCGTAGACTTCCAGACGGTGCTCGATGTCGTCGCCCCGCCGATGGCCGGCCATGACCGCAATCTTGTCAGGGCAGACCGCGTATGAGTCCGCCAGCATTGGCACCTTCCAGGGAACTCGCCCCGTGAAGCGGTCGAAGGCAACGAGGTACTGGCTCAGTTCGTGCAGCATGCGGTCACGCTCGCCGGGCTTCGCGTTCGGGATGGGGATATCCCGGAACAGGTCTGCCCGCAGGACCACTGACCGCCCGCTGAGGTGGGCGGGCGTGATCGGGTACTCTACGGTCCAGAAGAGGTCGCCGCGCCACGGGCGCGAGTCGAAGTACAGCCTTCCTCGCGGGCTGAGGCTGACTATGGTCCGGAAGTAGCCGCCGACGCCGATCACCCCGTCCTCGTCGGCGAGGGCAATCTCGGTCGCGTAGCTGTACCACCAGCCATGGGGGTAGTCAGCCATGCGGGTGATGCCGATGGAGTGCCCGTCGTTGTAGTAGAACCTGTCGCTGACGGCAAACCGAGCGTCCGCACTCTCGCCGCCGACGCAATCGCGAAGCGGCGGCCAACTCCGCACCACCTGCCCGCGCCTCAGGTCGCACAGGTGGATGCCCTTCGCGTCACCGAAGTGGAAGCGACCGCCGACGACCTCGCTCAGGGTCAGGCCTTGCCGCGGGTCCGATGGCGGCTGCGCCGAGACATGGAACGTGAGCTTTCCGGTGTTGAGGTCCCATGCTTCGACGACACTCTTGAGAGCCCCGACTTCGCGAGCGGCGAGCAATGTGTTCCCGCTGCCTCTGAACGCGGAGTAGCAGCCGTGAAGCTGGGCGGCGACCTCTCCGGTGTCTGGCCGTATCACTGTCAAGTCCCAGGGGCGCCCCCGGATCTGCGTTCCCTCCGCAGGGGCTGGTGAGCCATCGGCTGGCGGGTCAGCGATGAGGACGATGCCGGGACGATTGTTACCCTCGGAATAGGATAGCGGCGGCCGCACGATCAGCCAGCCGTCATGCCCCTCGACGGTCTGGCCTGGGTTCAGCGGCCGCGTCCATAGCAAGCGCGGGCTGTAGGCGTGGCAGACGCCAACGAGGAGTAGGCTCAATGGGAGGAGGGCCAGGGGCCGCTTGACGGGAGAGGAAATGCGCATCGGTTCCACCGGGTGCGCCAGGGACCGGCGCACCTACGCGCTTAGTCGCGATCCAGCCTCAGGATGCTCATGAAGGCCTCCTGCGGCACCTCCACCACCCCCACCTGCTTCATGCGCTTCTTGCCCTCTTTCTGCTTCTCCAGCAGCTTGCGCTTGCGCGTGATGTCGCCCCCGTAGCACTTCTCCAGCACGTTCTTGCGCATCGGGGCGTTGCGGGTCGAGGCGATCACCTTGCCGCCGATGGCCGCCTGCATCCGCACCTCGAACATCTGGCGCGGGATGGCGCCCTTGAGCTTCTGGCAGATCTGCCGCCCGCGCCGGTCCGCGAAAGCCCGGTGGGTGATGATCGCCAGGGCGTCCACCGGCTCGCCATTGATCTGGATGTCCACCTTCACCAGGTCGCCCGGCTCGAAGCCCGCCAGCTCGTAGTCCAGCGTCGCGTAGCCCCGGCTGACGCTCTTGAGCTGGTCGAAGTAGTCCACGATGATCTCGGCCAGCGGCAGCCGGTAGTGCAGGGCCACGCGGTCGGCGTACAGGTACTCCATCTCGCCGAAGACCCCGCGCCGCTCCTCGGAGATCTTCATCAGCGGCCCCACGTGCCTGTGGGGCGTCATGATCGTCGCCGTCACGATGGGCTCAAGGATCTCCTCGATCACGTCGGGCGTCGGGAACTTGGCCGGATTGTCTATCTCCAGCAGATCGCCCTTGCGGGTCAGCACCTGGTAGACGACGCTCGGGGCGGTGGCGACGAGGTCGAGGTCGTACTCGCGCTCCAGCCGCTCCTGCACAATCTCCATGTGCAGTAGCCCCAGAAAGCCGCAACGGAAGCCAAAGCCCAGCGCCGCGGAGGTCTCCGGCTCGTAGTGCAGCGCGGCGTCATTGAGTGAGAACTTCTCCAGCGCGTCCTTGAGGCTCTGGTAGTCAGCGTTCTCGGAGGGGTACAGGCCGCAGTACACCATCGGCTGCGGCTCGCGATACCCGGGCAGCGCCTCATGGGCCGGGTTGCCGGCCGAGGTGATCGTGTCGCCCACCCGGCAGTCGGCCACGGTCTTGATGTTGGCGGCGAGGTACCCCACATGCCCGGACTGCAGCGTCTTCACCGGGGTCATGCCGGGGGAGAACACCCCGACCTCGGTGACGGTGAACTCATGCCCGTTGGCCATCATCAGGATCTCGTCGCCGGGCTTGACGGAGCCCTCGAAGACGCGGATGTAGGCATAGGCCCCGCGATGAGGGTCGAACTTGGAGTCGAAGATGAGGGCCTTCAGGGGGTCCTGCGGGTCGCCCTGCGGCGGTGGGACGCGCTGCACGATGGCTTCAAGCAGCTCCGGCACGCCCTGGCCGCTCTTGCCGCTGGTGAACAGCACGCTGTCGCGCTCAAAGCCAAAGAGCGTCTCCATCTCGCCGAGGGCCAAGCCGGGCTCGAAGTTCGCCAGGTCCACCTTGTTGACCGCCGGGATGATCTCCAGGCCCTCGTTGACGGCCAGGTACACGTTGGCGACGGTCTGCGCCTCGACGCCCTGGGAGACGTCCACGAGCAGCACCGCGCCCTCGCAGGCGTGCAGGGCGCGGCTAACCTCGTAGCCGAAGTCCACGTGGCCGGGGGTGTCAATGAGATTCAGCAGGTATGTCTGCCCGTCGTTCGCTTCGTAGAGCAGGCGGACGGCGGAGGCCTTGATGGTGATGCCGCGCTCGCGCTCCAGGTCCATCGAGTCGAGCACCTGGTCGCGCATCTCGCGCTCGGAGACGGCATGGCAGGCCTCCAGCAGGCGGTCCGCGAGGGTGGACTTCCCGTGGTCAATGTGGGCCACGATGCAGAAGTTCCGGATGCGCTCCTGCGGGATCTGGTCGGGTGTGATCGGTGGCATGTGGTTGGCGCCAGGTGGCAAGTGGCATGAAACGGCAGCAGACCGGCGAAGCCGGCCCGCGATGGCGTACGGGCATTATAGCACAAAGTGAGGAACTACTACAGGGAGACGGCGGGGAACGTCAACGGCACGCGGGCTGGAAGCCCGCGGTCCCAGTAACGGCCACGGACCCCGCCTGCCACTTGCCACTCGCCACTCGTCACTCATCCGACGCGACTGCTTCGGCTCTGCGCCCCCGGCGGCTCATCAGCCCCCACGCCGTCTTCAGCTCCTCCACCCCCGACATCGTGGCGATGGCAATGAAGCCCAGCAGGCCGACGGACAGCGGCAGCAGGACACTCAGCAACTTACCCATCCCCCCTGTACCGACGAACCGGTCCACCAGGGGCGGGAGGATGATACAACAGGCGCTCAGGAAGACATTTGCCGGGAGGCTCCGGACGAAGGACATCAGAATGTGCCTGCCGTCCAGCAGCCCCAGGCGCTTCTTGAGCAGCACCATCAGCAGGATGACGTTGGCCACGCTGGACAGGGAGGTGGCCATGCCCAGGCCGGCCATGCCCACGCGCATCAGCGGCCAGGCCGCCCCAACGCACACGGCGACGCTGGCCAGCCCCGCCCACACCGGCGTCATGGCGTCATGGCGGGCGTAGAAGGCGCGGGTGAGGATGTACACGAGCGAGAGCGCCATCATCCCGGGCGTGAGCCACAGGAGGACTTCGGCGACCGCCTGCGTGTCCTGGGCGGTGAACTTCCCGCCCTCCAGCAGCAGCCGTACCAGCGGCACCCGCAGCAGGCCCAGGATCAGGATCGCCGGCAGCGTCAGGAAGATCGTGTTGCGCATCCCGAAGGAGAAGTCGCGGACATAGCCGCGGTGGTCGTTCAGGGCGTACTTCTCCGCCAGCGTCGGGAACAGGGCGATCGCTACGCCGGCCCCGAACGTACCGGAGGGCAGCTTCCACAGGCGGTTGGCGTTCTCCATGATGGCCGCCCCGCGCACGCCGGCGACCATCGTGGACAGGGAGCTGATGATGACCCAGACGATCTCGGCGATGGCCAGGCCAAAGATCACCGGCAGGGCCAGCTTGATGACCCGGCGGAAGCCGTCATCGTGCAGGTCCAGGACGGCATGGACGCGCGCGCCAAAGCGGCGCAGGGGCGCGATCTGCAGCAGCACGCCGGAGAAGATGGCCCCCACCACCACGGAGTACGTGACGGTGTCTATGCCCCACAGATACGGGGCGAGGATGGCGCCGGTGATCATGAAGCAGTTGTAGATGATGGGGCCGACGGCGGGCCACAGGAAGTGTTTGTGGGCGTTGAGGGAGCCCTGTAGCAGTCCGCCGACGACGAAGAACAGCTCAGCCGGGAACAGTACGCGCATCATGCGGGCGCAGGCAGCGATCTCCTGCTCCCCGAAGCCCGGCGCCACCAGCCGGGCCAGCGGCACCGCGAAGATCATCCCCACCCCGACAAGCAGGACCGCGAAGATGAGCAGCACCCACAGCAGCACACTGAAGGTGCGCCAGGCGGCCTCGCGCTTGCCGTGGGCGAGGTACTCGGCGAAGACCGGCACGAACCCGGTGCGCAGCGCCCCGCCGGCCATCAGGAAGTAGACCAGGTCGGGGATGCGGAAGGCCTGAACGAACACGCCAAACTCGGGGTTCAGGCCGAAGACGCGGGAGTACACCATGGCCCGGAGCAGTCCGGTCACGCGGCTGAGGAAGGTGGTGACGACCATGAGGATGGCGGCAGCGGCCAGCCCGCGCGCGACGCTCGAGGCCGCGGGGCGCTCTTCGGGGGGGACAGCATCCATGGCTGCGACGGAATCTCCGATCAGGTGAGCGAATCGGCAGAACTGCTTGCATCCTGCCGTGCAGTCATGTTATACTGACCCCTCGTTGAATGCAAGAGCCGCCTGCAGTCGCGACAGCGGGCGGCCTTTTCGTCCGGAGGGCCCGAGGCCATGCCACAAATCCGTGCCATGAAGAAGTCCCTGCGCCAGTCCCACAAGCGGACCGAGCGCAATCGCGCCTGGAAGGTTCGCGGCAAGCAGGCCCGACGCGCCGTGCTGGACAACCTCGGCCAGGTGTCCGCCGAAGAGACCGCCGCCAGCCTCCGCGAGGCCCAGAAGGTCCTCGACAAGATGGCCAAGCGCGGGATCATCCACCCGAACACCGCGGCGCGCCGCAAGGCCGCCCTCGCCGCCAAGGCTGCCGCCGTCAAGTAGGCGTACGCTTCATTGCGCCCGTGGGCGTGATGAACCACGCCCCTACCCCTGACAGTCCAGGCAGCGCCCCCGCTGGGGCGCTGCCTTTTTGCGTGTCCCGGTGCGCCGTGCGCGCAGGTGCATCGCCCCGGCAGACGAATGACCCCCTGGTGTCGCCTCCCGAGCATAGTCCCATGGACCCAGTAGGGCAGGCGGCCTCGCCTGCCCGGCCAGTGGGAGCGGGCGAGGCCGCCCGCGCTACTGACGGCGCGACGACCGGGATGGCGCCCGTACTCAGCTCCACCGGAGGCACCCCCATGGCAGTGCAGGCCCTTGTCGGCGCCACGATGATAGACGGCGCCGGCGCCGCCCCCGTCGCCGACAGCGTTCTGCTCATCGAGGAGGGCAACATCGTCGCCGTGGGCGCCGCCGACGTCCCCTCCGACGCCACGGTCATCAAGGCGGCCGGCCTGACCCTCATGCCCGGCCTGATTGACTGCCACCAGCACACCAGCCACCGCTTCCAGGCGCTGCACCGGCTGCAGATGAATCTGCGGCGCGGGACGACGACCGTCGCCGGCGTGACCGCCGGACCGCCCGGCGTGCAGTTGCGCCAGGCCATCGAGACGCGCATCGTGCAGGGCTGCCCGCGCTTCTGGGTCGGGGGCGTCGTCGGCGCCACCGAGGGTCACCTGCGCTGGACAGAGCAGGACCCCTCAGGCGTGTATGCCGATGGTCCGTGGGAGGTCCGCCGGGGCGTGCGCCGCATGTCGGCGGCTCGGGTGGACTTCATCAAGACTTGCGCCTCCGGCGGCTTCCAGTATGCCGATGAGGGTGTCACGAACGCGGACTACACTCTCGCCGAGCTGACGGCCCTGGTTGAGGAGGCCCACGCGCGCCAGAAGCGCGTCATCGTCCACGCCCATGCCCAGCCCGGCCTCAACCACGCCATCGCCGCCGGCTGCGACCTCATCCACCACGGCGCCCTCATTGATGACGAGGCCCTGGCCGGCATCAGGCAGCGAGGCCTGTACTACACGCCCACCCTACACATCACCAGCGAGCCGGTCTGGAGCGGCACCCACTTCCCCGAGCACACCCGCGAGCGCATGAAGCACGCCCACCCGATCCACCGCGAGGGCGTGCGCAAGGCTCACGCCATGGGCCTGCACATCAGCGTCGGCACCGACGGCGGCCCCGGCGACGCCGCCCACGAGCTGATGGAGCTATGCGCCTGCGGTCTCTCCCCGCTGGAGGCCATTGTCTGCGGCACGCGCCACTCGGCGGAGGCGCTGGGAATCGCCGACGTCACGGGCACGCTGGAGGTCGGCAAGGAAGCTGATCTGATGCTTGTGGCGGGCGATCCGCTGCAGGACATCTCCTGTCTGTACGACGGCGGCAGCATCCAAATGGTCATGCGGCGCGGGGTCGTGGAGTACGCCGTAGGCGACTACCACCGCTACTGGCAGCCCTGAGGAGGGCGGCTCTCCAGAGCCGCAGTAGCCGTAGGCAAATGCGGCTCCGAAGAGCCGCGCTCCACCCCCACTCACCACCCCACGCGTTCGGTCATGTTGTTCTCACCGTTCCCTCAAGTCGGTTCCATTTGCGCTTGCACGTGCTATAGTGACGCTACCGGGAAGCCGATACACGGAGGATTGATTGTCGGAGGGGAACCATGCGTTTGCCAATCACCGTCGTCCTGACGCTCTTTCTTGCCAGCGTCGTCTGCGCCGCCCCCGATCTGTACACGATGACTGACCTGGGGCCTGGGCTGGGCTATGGCATCAACTCGAGGGGCGACGTGGTCGGCCTCAACCAGTACACTCACGACACATTCGTGATCCCTTGCGGCGGCACAGCCACCTCGCTGGGCCAGATCTCACTCGACACCGCGGACATCAACGACGCCGGCCATGTGGTCGGCAGCTACCCCGACACCTACTGGGAGGACGCCTCCAGCGCCTGGATCTTGCTGGGCGAGAGCCTCCTCCGCCTGACCGACCCCGGCTACTCTCGTGCCTGGGAGATGAACAACCAGGACCAAGTGGTCGGCCGGTTCGGCACGGGTTCTGGTCTCCATGCCTTCGTCTGGTCCGCCCTGGGCGGCATGGTGGACCTGGGGACCCTCGGCGGCAGCGGCAGTGTGGCCTACGGCCTCAACGACGCCGGGGAGGTCGTCGGCATGGCCATGGATGCAGAGGACGTGCCGCGGATGTTCCGCTGGACGCCGAACACCGGGATGGTGGACCTCGGCGCCACCATGGGCATCGCGTACGACCTCAACGAAGTCGGACAGATCGTCGCGTTCGGCAGCACGCCCGCCGGCTACGGCACGGTCATCTACCAGAACGGCACCTTCCAGCGTCTGCCCCTCCCCAACTTCACTCCGCGCCGGATCAACAACGCCGGCGTCGTCATCGGCACCATCGGCCTGACGACCCCGATGGTGTGGGACGCGATACATGGCACCCGCCGGATGAACAACATCATTGACCCGGCCACCAACCCCGGGATCGTGGTGCGCGAACTGTGCGACATCAATGAGCGCGGAGACATCGTCGGCTACGGGATCAAGACCTCCGACGGGACGCGCCATATCGTGCTGCTGACTGGCGACACGCCGGACACCACGCCTCCGGTCATATCCGACCTCGTCGCCGATCCGGCCACGCTCTGGCCGCCGCGCGACGACCTGCGTCAGGTCACGGTGTCCTACAGCGTCACCGACGACCGCGATCCTGCCCCGACGGCGTCCATCGCCTCCATCACCTGCAACCAGACCCTTGACGAGGGCGACGCCACGATCGTGGACGCCCACCAGGTCACGCTGCGAGCCACCCGGAGCGCGCGCGACGCGGAGGGGCGCATCTACACGATCACGGTTGAGGCCAGCGATGCTGCGGGCAACGCCGCGACGGCCACCGTGACAGTGACCGTGCCCCGCATGCCGGTGGCCCGGGGCCATGGCGTAGCGGCCGCCTCCGCAGCCGCGACGCGTGGCGGCACAGTCGCCATCACCGCCACGGTCCTCGGGGACTGCGAACTGCAGGCCACGATCCTCAACATCGCCGGCGTGCGCATCCGCACGCTCGCGCCCGTGCAGGCCGAAGCCGGCACGGCGACGCTCCTGTGGGACGGCGTGAGCGACCGGGGCACGAAGGTGCCCAACGGACGCTACCTGGTGCGCCTGACCTCACACAGCGCGGACGGCGCCCAGTCGTCGGCCATCGCGTCCCTCCAGTTGACGCGCTAGCCCCACCCGACCGCAGAACGCCACGCGGCCCACCCGGAGACGGGTGGGCCGCTGCACTTCCTCGGGCCGTGGCCGCCGCCGAGACCGCTTGCGGTCTCACGTGTGCGGCCGGCCCTGCAGTCTACACCAACGCCATGCCGGCGAACGCTTCCCGCACGGCCGGATGGGTGATCTCTCCGCCGCGCACGTTGACCGCCGACACCAGCGAGGGGTCCTGCGCCAACGCCTCGTCCACCCCGAGCGCCGCCAGCCGGCGCACGTAGGGCAGCGTGGCATTGGTCAGGGCGAAGGTCGACGTCCGGGGCACCGCCGCCGGGATGTTCGGCACGGCGTAGTGCAGCACGTCGTGCTGCACGTAGATCGGCTCGGAGTGGCTGGTGGCGTGGATCGTCTCGACGCAGCCGCCCTGGTCTATCGCCACGTCCACGATGACTGAGTTGGGCCGCATGGCCTTCACGGCGTCCTCCGAGACGAGCTTTGGGGCCAACGCGCCCGGAATGAGCACGGCGCCCACCAGCAGGTCCGCGGTCGAGGCTGCTTCGATGATCGAGTACGGGGTGGAGTAGCCGGTGCTGACCTGTCCGGGCAGCACATCGTCCAGGTACTTGAGCCGGTCATGGTTGATGTCCATGACGGTGACCCGGGCGCCCATGCCGGCGGCGACCTTGGCGGCATTGGTGCCTACCGACCCGCAGCCGATCACCACGACGTGCGCGGGGGCCACCCCGGGTACCCCGCCCAGCAGGATGCCCATGCCCCCCTGATGCTTTTCCAGGCACCACGCCCCGACCTGCGTGGCCATCTTGCCGGCGACTTCGCTCATGGGCATCAGCAGCGGCAGCCGCCCATCGGGGGTCTGGAGGGTCTCATAGGCGATGCCGGTGAGTCCGGCCCGCAGCAGCGCCGCCGTCAGCTCAGCCGACGACGCCAGGTGCAGGTAGGTGAACAGCACGTGGCCAGGCTTCAACAGCTCATACTCCTGCGGCAGCGGCTCCTTCACCTTCAGGATCATCTGCGCCCGCGCGAACACGTCTGCTGCCTTCGGGGCTATCTCCGCGCCGGCCAGGCGGTACTCGTCATCACTGATGCCGCTCCCCAGCCCCGCCCCGCTCTGCACCAACACGCTCTGCCCGTCCTGCACCAGCGTGTGCACACCTGCGGGCGTTGCCGCCACGCGGTTCTCGCCATTCTTGATCTCGGTCGGGATGCCAACAACCATGCGAGACTCACTTCCGTCCTGGTCTATGTTCAGGTGTCCCCTCCCCCTACCCCGCGCCCGTCTGCTCATCCGCTCGGCTTCGCCGTCACCAGCTTGAGCGCCTGCGGCACAACCTCCACGTTCACGGGGGTGACCCCGCGAGGGTCGCCCTCCACCTGCCAGGGCACCGGGGGCACGGCCTCAATGCTCATGTGCCCCACCCGCAGCACACTCGCCGTGGGATGGCCGGCGGCGCTTTCGCCGGTGACGAACAGCCGTGCCGCGAGATCAATCAGGTCCAGGTATCCCTGCCGATGGATCACCACGACATCCAGCAGACCGTCATCTTCCCGCGGGTCGGGCACGGGCCGTATGCGCCAGGTGTACTCGTTCGTGTTGGTGATCAGCACCCCCCACATCGGCCCTTCGACGGTCTGGTCGTCTAGCTGCAGCCGGTAGACATGGGGGTCTTCCATGAGCACACTGCGCAGGAACTCACCCAGGAAGGCGACCTTGCCGACGCGCTGCTTCCACCATGGGTCCAGGTGCAAGGCGACCGCGGCATCCAGGCCGGCCCCGGCAGTGGCCGCAAAGTAGCGGCCCCCCATCAGCCCCAGGTCCACCCGCTTGACGCATTCCCCGGCGGCCACGCGGCAGGCGCCCCGCAGATCCGTCTCGGCCAACCCGACCGACCGGGCGATCACGTTCCCGGTGCCCAGGGGCACGATGGCCAGTTCGGTCTCGGTCCCGGCCAGGCCCTGTAACACCTCGTTGATCGTGCCGTCACCCCCGGCCGCGACCACCCGCCGCGCCCCGGCGGACACGGCCTCGCGCGCCAGCCGCTCCCCGTCGCCGGCCTGCGCGGTCACGTGCACCTCGAACTCCAGTTGCGCCTCCCGCAGGCAGCCACCCAGTTCCTCCACGGGGACGACGTCCCCAACGAGGCGGGCTGCAGGATTGGCGATGACGACTACGTGGTCAGGCATGGGCGGTGGGAACAGGGATCGGGAGTCTGGCCGCGCCGCGGGCGTCAGCGGCCGGCGCCGAAGAACAGCCACAGGTACAGGTAGACGGGAGGCAGGCAGGACATCATCGAGTCCAGACGGTCCAGCACCCCCCCGTGGGCCCCGAAGAGGGTGCCGAAGTCCTTGACGCCGATATCGCGCTTGAGGACGGACTTGCCCAGGTCGCCCAGTTGCCCCACGACCCCCTCAAAGGCGCCCAGGATGAGGGCATGGTACCACGGCATCCCCACGCCCCAGATGCCGACGGCAAGGCCGCCGATGATCGCCGCCACGAAGCCGGCGACCGACCCCTCGACGGTCTTGGCGGGGCTGATGGTGGGGGCGAGCTTGTGCCGACCCCACGCCCCCCCGACCGCCATCGCCACCGTGTCACAACACCAGACCGGCACCATGACGAACAGCACCGCGCCGCCGCGGTGCCAGAACTCCAGGGCTTCCGTATGTCCCAGCACGAACGGCAGGTCAATCTGCCGCAGGCGGATGATGAAGGACAGCATCAGCGGCACATAGATGACGCCGAAAGCGGTGATGGCCGAGTTGTTGACCGCCGACTGGTCCGGGCGGTTGCCGAACTGCAGGACCAGCGCCCCGCCCACCAGTAGGATGATGAACGCCAGCAGCGTCCCCTCGCGCAACTCCGGGGGCGAGAACTGGGTCACCCCCAGGATCATGATGCCGGTCACATAGCCCAGCATGGGCGACGGGCGGTGGCCCTTCCGGCGGGTGGCGGCGTAGTACTCGTCCATCCCGACCAGGGCCACACCCATGACCGGCAGCAGCAGCCACCACCCGCCCAGGTACAGCAGCACGAACAGGATCGGGATGGTGATGACCGCGACGACCGTCTTCTTGAGGAACTTGGCCAGCATCCACTGCCCTCTCTCTGCCTGGCTGCCGACTCACGGCCGTCCGCGCGCTGAGTCTCTTCCCCACCTTCCTGAGCGACTCCTGCTTCGCCCATTCGCGCCTGGAACTTCCTTCCCGCCTGTGGTAAACTGCCGCCACCTCGGCAGGTCACTCGGGAGGCACACATGAGCGAAGTAGCGCGCGACTGCGTCATCATCGGTGGCGGCGTATCCGGCTGCACGGCTGCCATCTACGCCAAACGATACAGTCTCGATGTACTCGTCCTCGATACCCTCGGCGGGGGTGGGGGGGCCACGGCCATGGCGTCGCTCGTGGAGAACTACCCGGGCTTTCCGGGTGGCATCACCGGCGTCGAGCTGGCCGAGCGCGTCCACCAGCAGGCCACCGACGTCGGCGCCGAGTTCCGCGTCGCGACCGCCGAGCACATCGAGCCCGCTGCCGATGGCCTCTGGCGGGTCTCCGCCGGCGACGAGAGTGTCCTCGCCCGCACCGTCATCCTGACCATGGGTGCCTTCCCGCGCAGTCTGCGCGTCCCCGGCGAAGTCGAGCTGCGCGGCAAGGGCGTCTCCTACTGCGCCACCTGCGACGGGTTCTTCTACCGGGGCAAGACCGTGGCGGTGGTGGGCGGCGGCAATGCGGCCGTGGACGAAGCGCTCTACCTGGCCGGTCTGGCCGGGCAGGTCCACCTCATCCACCGCCGGGACCAGTTGCGGGCCGAGAGCTACATGCAGGACAAGATACTCGGCCATGAGAAGGTCCAGATCGTCTGGGACACCGTCGTCAAGCGGGTCCTGGGCGAGGCGGGCGTGGAGGGGCTGGAACTCCAGAACGTGAAGACCGGCGCCCTCTCGCAGTTGCCCGTGGACGGCGTGTTCATCGCCATCGGCCACATCGCCAAGACCGAGTGGCTCGCGGGCCTGCTGCAGATGGAGGACGGCTTCATCCGCACGGATGAGCTGATGCGCACCAACCAGCCGGGCATCTTCGCCGCCGGCGACATCCGCGTCACCCCGCTCCGACAGATCAGCACCGCCGTGGGCGATGCCACCATGGCCGCCTATTCGGCGTATCAGTACGTCGTCCACGAGGGGCACTGACGCCCCCGCCGCCACCGACACAGGAGTCACGCGCATGGCCGCCGTCAGCTCAGCCTGTTCCGCCCCCTCGTATGATGTGACCGTCGAGCGCAACGTGATGATGCCCCTGCGCGACGGCGTCCAACTCGCCACGGACCTGTACTTCCCGGCCCGCGACGGGCATCGCGCCGAGGGGCCGTTCCCCGTGGTGCTGATCCGCACGCCCTACGACAAGCTCGGCCACACCGGCGAAGGCAACTTCTACGCCCAGCGCGGCTATGTCGCCGCCATGCAGGATGTGCGCGGGCGGTACGAGTCCGAGGGCGAGTTCTACGCCTTCGCCCATGAGGGACCGGACGGCTACGACACGGTGGAGTGGCTTGCCACGCAGCCCTGGTGCACCGGGCGTGTCGGCACCTTCGGCCAGTCCTACGAGGCGGCCGTGCAGAGCGCCCTGGCTTCGCTCAACCCGCCCCACCTGGCGGCGATGATCCCGACCTTCGGCCCGTCGAGTTACTACCACAGTTCCATGCGACACAACGGCGCGCTGGAGATGCGCTTCTTCTGCTATGCCTTCACCATGCTCACCACCAGCCACGAGGCGCGCGCCGACGCCAACGTCAAGGCCGCGGCTGATGAGGCCATGGCGCACCTGTGGGACTGGGTGAAGGCCTACCCGATCCGCGCCGGGGAGTCGCCCCTGCGCCTCTCCCCCACCTACGAGCGCTGGTGCCTGAACCTGCTCACCGAGGTCTGCTATGGCGACTACTGGAAGCAGCCGGGCTACGGCCCCCGCCCCTGGTACGAACAGCACGCCGACGTGCCGACCCTGTATGTGGGCGGCTGGTATGACACCTACACCCGGGCCACAGTGGAGAACTACGAGGAGCTGAGCCGCCGCCAGAGCACGCCGGTGCACCTGCTCATGGGCCCGTGGCACCACGGCGGGGTCGGCCAGCCGGTGGCGGGTGATCTGTCCTTCCGCCCCGACGGCGGTCTGGCCCACTACGAGTCCACGCGGCTGCAGTGGTTCGACCGGTTCCTCAAGGACCTGCCCGGCGCGGAAGTCAGTGCCCACCCGGTGCGCTACTTCCTGATGGGCGGCGGCGAGGGGCTACGCGAGGTCAGTGCGGCCATCGAGCACGGCGGCCAGTGGCACGACGCCGACTCCTGGCCCCCGCCCGGCGTCACGCCGACCCCCTTCTACTTCCACGCCAACGGGCGCCTGTCACCCACGGCGCCGGCCGGTGACGGCGAGCCGACCCGCTACCTGTTCGACCCGCGCGACCCGGTTCCCACCATCGGGGGGCACTTGTCGGCCATCCCGATCCCTCCCGGCGGCTTCGACCAGCGCAACGACGCCCGCTTCCCGTTCACCAAGGGCGCCCTGCCGCTGTCGGCGCGCCAGGACGTACTGTGCTTCATGACCGAGCCGCTGGAGGAGGATCTGGTGATTGCCGGGCCGCTGGCGGTGAAGCTCTGGGTGGCGACGGACGGCCCGGACACCGACTTCACGGCCAAGCTGATGGACGTCTACCCGCCCGGTCCGCACCATCCCGACGGCGCGGCCATCAACCTGACCGATAGCATCTGTCGCCTGCGCTTCCGCAGCGGCTTCGAAGCCGAGGAGTTGGCCGAGCCGGGGACGATCTACGAGCTGGAGTTCCAGCTCTACCCGAGCGCCAATCGCTTCGTGCAGGGCCACCGCCTCCGCGTGGACATCTCCAGCAGCAACTACCCACGCTTCGATGTCAACCCGAACACCGGCGGCCCGCTGGGCGTAGAGCGGCGGCTGCGGGTAGCGGAGAACGCCCTCTACCACGACCGCAGCCACCCGTCGCACATCCTGCTGCCGGTGCACAGGTAGCCTCTTCGGTCGCGTGCCCACGCCGCCTTCTGCCCTACGGCGCCCCCAACTCGCACAGGTACACCGGCTCGCTCTCGCGCAGCGTGAAGCCGTTGGCGGCGGGTTCCTCGGCGAGGCGCCGGAAGGCGAAGTCCAGCTTGCGGCAGACGCGCCCGGCCAGGGGGGGCAGGGCGATCTCCGCGCTGACGCGCTGTATGTCCACCGGCGCCGTGCCCGGCGACACGACCATGCCCTGCAGCGACTCCCCGCCCAGTAGCCACTGCCCGCCAGTCGCCAGCGGGCGCAGGTCCATCTTCGTCGGGTCCACGCGCAGCCCCGTGTTCTCCCCGGTGCTCACACACGAGCAGAGCAGGCGCCGGCTGGTCCCGATCGGCGCGCCGTCCTGGGTGACCAGCACGAAGCTGACATACGGGCGGCTCAGCCCGGCCACTCTCACGCCTGTGCTGAACTGGTGGTTCTGCCAGGAGAACCCCGCGAGCGCATTGCAGCGCGACGTATCCACGACCACCTGGCCCTGTGGCCAGTCCCAGCGCACCTGCGGCCCGCGCCCCCACGCCACTGCCGCGTACGGGTGCACCGCACTGCGCCCCTCCACTCTGATCCTCCCATCCCACGCCGGGTCGTAGCGCAGCCGCCCGCCGTACACCCCCTGGGTCCACTCCAGGTCGGACAACGTCTGTCGCTCGTCCCAGTGTGCCCGGCCGAAGCGGTAGTACTTCGGGTCGAAGATGGCTTGCTTCCCCACCGTCACGGTGGTGGGCTGTGGGGCCGGGCTGATGAGGCCCTGCCGGAAGACCTCCCCGGCCGTCCGCGCCGCGGCGCACTGGATCTCGTCGGTCCAGAACAGGCAGCCGTCGAAGAGGCTCTTCCAGAAGCCATTGAAGGCGTAGATGAGCGGGTCCGTCCACGGCTCGTCTTCGCGCAGGACCATGGGGTACAGGCTGTGCAGGAACAGGCCGTCATAGTCCTGCCAGCAGGCCGCCAGCCCATTGAATAGGGGGTACTCCGCCCGGTATGGCGCGGGCTTGTGCACGTTCCCCTCGTAGACGACGAAGGGCTTGTCCTTCACGCCCAGCCACAGGCCCGAGTGCAGCACCGGCGCCTCCGTCAGGCGCGAGCGCCACGGATACAGCGGGTTGCGCCGGTCGCCGGTCAGCATGAAGTGGTAGTCATTCGCGGCCACGAAGTCACCGCTGGCCGACGCCCAGGCCATCGGCAGAACGGGGTCCGGGGTGGCCCCGGTGCAGATCGGGACCACACTGCATCCCACGCCGGGCGGCGCCATGGACCGAATCAGCGCCACGCAGTCGGCGCTGTGCTTCTCCCACCGCTCCATGCCGAAGGCGACCAGGTCGGCGTAGACCGGCGGCGCCAGCTTCATCTGACCGGTCTTCAGGTGCCCCCACGGCAGGGCCACCGTGCCCAGGTTCTCGCCTGCGGCCATCGGCCCCCATGCTCCCCGCAGAGCCGCATCTGTGCCGTACTTGCGGCGCAGGAAGTCGTTCCACAGCCGCCGAATCTCCTGCACGAAGAACTCGGGCATCTGGTGCGTGTACTTCGGGTCGTCCAGGACGATCCCGAACACACTGCCAGCCGTCTCGTTCGTCGTCTGCCACAGCGCGAAGACCTCATCTTCTGCGTATCGCTTGCCCGTGTACTGGTTCACATGGTCCAGCACATTGCGGAAGTGCTTGAGCTTCACGGCGGCGACACGATCATCGAGGTAGGCCAGGGCCCAGGGCAGGGGGTTGACGCCGCCCTGGAGGTCGAGTTTGGCCACGGCCGCCTGCCACTGCTCGCGGCTGCCGTCATCGGGGAGGATATCGTACGCCTCGCGTGTCAGCGGCAACGGACCGAAAACCTCGGCGCCGTAGCAGTAGATCCCGAGTTCCTTGTAGAGCGACAGCAGGTAGTCCAGCCCATCCCAGACCGAGCCATCGCCCTTGGTATACGACACGTACTCGCGCTTGCTCAGGTTCGACCCGTATAGCTGGTCCAGAAAGTAGTGGGCGCGCACCGCGTTGAAGCCCAGCGCCGCCACCCGCCGGGCGAAGGCCTCCACGTGGCGCTTGTCCGTGAAGCTGTGCGGACTGGCATTCACCCCCCAGAAGCGGATGCGCTGGTCGCCCACGTAGAAGTGCCCCTCCCGCGCGACCACGTACTGGCCCGCGGGTACCTGAGCCATGGCGGGGGAAGTGAGGAGAAGCGAGAGATACAGGACTGCGAAGGACAGAGCTACCATCGAGCCAGCGTCACGCCTGACCATGGGGTGTCCCTCCGTTCTCGTGCCTCACAGTCACCGTCTACGGCAGCAGGAACTCCGCCAGTCGTGACGTGGTGTGGAACCCCGCCTCATACGGCGGCGTCCAGGCCAGTAGCTCCGGTCCGCCCGGCCCGTGGCGGTAGAAGTTCGCGTACAGCTTCCCCCCGGTCTTCAGCCCTGGCAGCAGCTTCTCCAGCGGCAGCGCCAGGAGCAGCGTCCACCGGTCTGGCTGGCGGACATCGGACTGCACGACCACTCCGCTCTGCCACTCCGCGTTGTCCGTCTTCCAGGCCTGCTCGAACACCTTCCCGTTGGGGGCCACGCAGAGCTGCCGGTACCACGTATCGCGCGCCGGGGCGAAGAACAGCTCGAAATCGTCACCATCCCAGACGCTGCTGCCGCTGGTCAGCGACCGGGGCTTGATGTGGTCCACGAGCCGCAGGTACAGGAACTGGTCGTCACGAGCCGCCCACGTCTCGATCTTCCGATCAATGGGGTCGCCCGACAGCCCGCCCCAGCCCTTCAGGTCGGCGGCCTGCTGCCAATCGACCCGGGCCGCGTCACCCGCGGCCCCCGTCACTTTTGGGACCGTCACCGTAGGCGGGGGCGTGAGGCGCCCCTGCTTGTGCGCTGCTGCCTTCTGAGCGCCCTCAGTGAGCGGCTGCCAGATGCCCACCTCCCACAGCCTTACCCGCTCCTTCTCCACGTCGGTCTGCGCCGCGGCCTTCGCCTGGGCCATCAGCCTCGCCAACTCCGCCATCCGCTCCGGCTTGCCCAGCCAGTCCCATGCCAGCTTCTCGTTCTGGTGCTGGTGTCCCGGTGACTTCTGTATCTCGGGCGGATAGTACTTCGGGTTGCCGTAGATGTCCTCGATGCGGTTGTACAGCGCCTTCATCGGGCCGGCCGCATGGCCGTAGTAGCGGGTGAAGAACTCCTCGATCAGCTTGTTGCCGTCCAGCGTCGGATCATCGGCGAGCTTGAAGGTGACATAGTACTCCACCTGGTCCATCAGGTACGTCGCGCCGCACTCGCTGGAGTTCTCCAGGAAGATCCCCATGATGTGCGCGTCATGGTAGAGCTTCATCTGCTTCACTACGCTGTGGGCGAAGAACCCCGGCCAGTAGGTGTAGTTGCCGTACTTGGCGTTCAGCGCCGGGAAGCAGTAGTAGAGCCACAGGTGCAGCGGCCGCTCGGCGCTGCCCCGGCGCCACTCAGCCAGCACCTTGCGGTCGTTGGCCTCCATCGAGGGGCACCACCAGTTGCGCGTGTGCAGGCACATCTGGACCGACACGTTCTTGTCCGGCACCACTTTGGTCGGGTAGTAGGCGTACGTCGAGTAGGCAAGCTGCCCGATCCACTTGTCGGGGTGGGTCTTGGCCACCTCGCGGGCGACCTTGTTCGTGAAGTTGTAGATGTAGTCGCTGGCCCAGCCGTTGTTGAACTGCGGGTTGTCCTTCTCGGCGGGGTTCAGCTCCGCCTGGCAGCGCGGGCACTTGCACCAACTGCTGTTGTCCATCGGCACGAGTCCGAAGATGTCGCCCTGGGCCGCGGCCCCGGACTTGGCGCCTTTGCCGTCGAAGAAGTCCCGCGCGTCCTGCACGACCTGGGCAATGAACTCGGGGTTGGTGTAGCACATCTGCGGCGGCTTGCCCGTATAGCCCTGCGCGAACCAGTCCGGGTGATCCTTCAGGTACCGATCGTAGTAGCCGTAGAAGGAGTGTCCGGTGGTCCGGTAGTTCCCGCCCAGGCGCATCCGCAGCTTCCACATGTGGTTGTCGCGGGCCGGAACGGGCTCTTTGGGGGTAGGCATGTAGAGCTGGGCGCCGGCGATCCAGCGGTAGTCCATGTCCGGCCGCCGCCGCAGGTCATTGCCGCGCGCGACGAGTGTCTTCGTCTGCGGGCACACGATCCCAATCTCGCCCGGCGCGTACCACCGCACATCGCAGTACCGCTCCAGGAAGTCGTAGACGGCGTTCAGGGTCCCGTTGCTCTGGAACACGCCCGGTGGGTTGAACCGGAACTCGCCCTGGGCGGCGGCGTTGGCCGCCATCTTCCCCGGCTCGTCCAGGTGCATCAGCAGCAGCGTCCGCGCTTCGGGCTCGTACGGCCCCCCGGCCGCTCCGCTCGTCGGGGTGCGCACGTCGCCGGTGATGCGCACCTCGTCAATCTTGCCGATGAAGCAGTTCCCGGGGTTCACGCCGCCGCTGGACGCATAGCCCCCGATGCCCACATGCATGCCTCGGCAACTCGTCTTGACGTAGTCGCTCTTCCCGACGCTGACCCCGTCTATGAACAGCTCCATCTTGCCCGCCGCCGCGTCGTGGGTGGCGACGATGTGGTGCCACCCCTCGGCCAGCTCGCCCGACCGGCAGCCATGGCCCTTCTTGCTGTCCCAGGTCGTGTACGAGATGCAGTTGCTGTTGCCATCGCGCTGGACGATGTGATAGGTCCACGGGTCACCGCTATCGAGTCGGAGGATCGTCCCATGCTTCTCGGGCTTGGCAGCGGGCATCCACACCCAGGCTTCCATGGTGCCGGCGTCGTCGTCGAACTGGAAGTCGCTGGCCTGGATCACCTGTGCGCCCGCGAACTGCTGGGCCTTGCCGAACTTCCCTTCGACGGTCCGGGGCGCCGTCTGCACGGCCTTCTCGGTCTCGTCACGGCCGATCAGCACGAGCGTGTCCGGCAGGAAACGGATGCAATGCTCCTGATCGCGGAAGCTGCGCGAGCGCAACCCGAGCTGCTCCGTGGCCGCGCTCTGCCCGACCAGGATGCGGGGGCCCTTGACCGCGGCCGTATCCGGCACCACCGGCAGCCGCGCCCCGCTGATCCTGTAGACATGGTCCTG
>JAJFUB010000150.1 GCA_021372615.1 bacterium
GGGGCCCGCCGCACACGACGCGGCACCCGCCGCCTGAGTGTGTCGTCGAGATGCGCAAGTAGGACCCAAGGGGAGTTGGACTGACGTGAAGTCGAAGGCATGTCGTGACGCAATTGTCTTGACGGATGGGGAACGCGCGGCGCTGGAGGATCTGGCGCTGCAGCACCTCGGCCATTCCGCCGGAGCCCGGCGGGCCTGTATCATCCTGCTGAGCGCGGACGGCCGCAGCGTGACCGACATCTGCAACATGCTCGGCTGCACGCGCCAGACGGTCGTCTCCTGGCGTCGCCGCTTCCAGCGGGCGCGCGTCGAGGGCCTGCACCGGGCCCGGTCGGCGCGCCGCCTCGGCTCCTGCGGTTCGGTGCCGATACAGCCCTGACGCCGCCTCCGCGCCCGCGGCAGGACCCTCGCTCCCCGGCGGCGAATGTTCCTACATTCCCCGCAAGGAGCCACCGGTGCCTACGTTAGCCATCCTCAACGGCGCACTCGAGGGGCAGGTCTTCGACCTCGACAAGCCCATCATCACGCTGGGGCGACGGGCTGACAATGATGTCGCGGTGACGCTGGACCCGCGCATCTCGCGCTTCCACGCCCAGCTCTCCCAGCGCGGGCAGGAGTGGCTGCTCGAGGACCTCGGC
Source organism: bacterium (assembly GCA_021372615.1). Taxonomy (NCBI): domain Bacteria; species bacterium. The sequence continues at coordinate 639 of JAJFUB010000150.1, forward strand.
AGCGCCAACGGCACCTTCGTCGGCCAACGCAAGATCCACGGCCCTACCGTGATCCGCCCCGGCGACCGCTTCCGTCTGGGCCGCACGTGGCTGGCCCTGGTGCCCGAGCCGATTCACACGTCCGAGGCCGAGGCCCGCGAGCGCGTACAGCTCACCGAGGAGGAGCCCGTGGACCTGCTCGGCACGCCGGCCGAGGAGAGCGACGCCCTGGCGCCCGAGGTCTCCACGGCCACCTCCGCGCCGCAGTCGGTCGTCTATTCGCTGGGCCTCGACCAGCCGCAGAGGCCCACCGACGAGAAGTACGCTCAGCGCTGGTTGGAGGTCATGGGCCATGTCAGCCGCAGCCTGGCCTCGACCCTGGACCTGGGGCAACTGCTGGATGTCATCATCGAGAGCATCATGGCGGTCATGCCCGCCGATGCCGGCTTCGTGATCCTCGTGGATCGCAAGACCGGGGAACTCGTGCCCAAGGCCATGCGGCAACGGGGCGCCGGGGACGCGCAGATCGCCGTCTCGCGCCACATCCTGGAGTATGCCCTCGCGGAGCGCGCGGCTCTGATGACCGCCGACGCCATGAGCGATGCGCGCTTCGAGAACCTCGACAGCGTCCAGGACCTGCGCCTGCGCTCGACGATCTGCGCCCCGCTCTTCCACGGCGAGGAGGCGCTCGGCGCGATCTTCCTCGAGGCTCGCTCGGCCACCGGCGCCTTCACCGAGCAGGACGTGGAGATGCTCCGGTCCATCGCGGCCCAGGCCGCCACGGCCATCGAGAACGCCCGCCTGTATACCGACGTGCGCCAGGCGCTCGATACGGTGCAGCAGGCCCAGGAGCAACTGCTCCGCAGCGAGCGCCTCTCGACCATCGGGGCGCTGTCGGCCAGCATCGCCCACGACATGGCCAACATCGTCACCCCGCTCAAGCCGCTGCTGAAGCTGGCCCTGCGCGACCAGGACACCGACCCCGACCTCACCGAATCCCTCAACCGCCAGATGGACCGCCTCACGACCCTCCTGGAACGCCTCATGTCCTTCTCCAAGAGCGAGACCCACCTGGGGTCGGTCAACGTCAACGAGCTGCTGCAGAAGACCGTCACGCTCATCCGCAGCGAGATCTACCACCGCAACGTGGAGCTGGTCATGGACCTGGCGGAGGATGTGCCACCGGTCCTGGGCGACGCCGCCCAGCTCGACCGGGTCTTCCTCAACGTGTGCATGAACGCGCTGGAGGCCATGGAGACGATGCCGGAAGGGGAGGAGCGCGCGCTCACGATCAAGACCGAGCGCGACGGCGAGGAGGTGGCGATCAGCTTCAGCGACACCGGCCCGGGGATCTCCGAGGCCGATCAGGAGCGGCTGTTCGAGCCGCTATTCACGACCAAGGAGACGGGCACGGGCCTGGGCTTGCACTCCTGCAAGCGTATCGTGGAGGAGGAGCACCGGGGCACGATCGAGGTGGACTCGATGGAAGGCATCGGCGCCACCTTCACGGTCCGTCTGCCGGCCACGCCGTAGCGTCGAGGCCCCCGGGGGGCTCCATCGTGCCCAGTAGGGCAGGCGGCCTCGCCTGCCCGTTCCGCCGCGCGCGGGCGAGGCCGCCCGCGCTACTGGACAGCGGAAACCCCTACGGCGACGCCGTAGCGCCCCCTCGTCCCTACTCGAACCACAGCGCCCCGTAGCGCTCGACGTTGTGGAACGACCCGAACGCCGGGCGCCAGCTTGAGATCTCCCACTGCCATAGCGGCGAGTCCGGGGTCCGGTAGTGGTAGTTGCGGCAGAAGTTCACTCGCCACGGCGCCTGCTTGGTCGGGGTAGGCAAGTCCAGCGAGGCCAGCGGCACCGCCAGCTCCGCCGTCCACTCCTTGTCCCTCAGCACCGTCTTGTACTGCACCCCGGCGCAGTTCCACCGGAACAGGTCCATCGAGAACTCGCGCGTCAGGTCCGGCTGGTAGTTGTCCGCGAAGATGTCGCGGGGCCCCAGCAGGAACTGGACCTGCCTCTGCCCCTGCACCAAGAATACCTCACAGCTCTCGTCGTCCCACACCTTCCCGTCGCGGCTGCCCGCCTCCACCGTCTGCTTGGTCTCCGGCTTCTCCAGCGGGGCGCGCATGGCGATGTACAGGTTCGCCCGGTCGCGCAGCAGGCGCATCGTGGTCTGGGAGCGCAGTTGCGGGTTGTTGTACATGTCGAAGAAGCCCTCGACCGGGGCGGCGGCCTGCCAGCAGGCCTCATCGGGCCGGCCGTCGATCTTCGGCGCCGTGGCCGACAGGGGCACAACCACCTGCTCGTTCTTCACCGGGGCCCCGGCGGACGCGGCGTAGCGCCGACTGCTGGCCTCGAAGGGCAGGAAGCCCGTCAGCGTCTTGGCCACGCGGGCATGGTAGGGCTCCTGGCCGCGGGTGGCCTGTTCGGCGGCGCGCAGGTACCCCATGGCACGCTGCGCGAACTCCGGCGGGTACGTCTTCAGCCAGCACGTGCTCCAGTCCCACATGGGCTTCGGGCCGCCCTTGGTGCCCGGGTCGGCCCAGGCGGCCTCCAGTTCGGCGTAGAACCGGCGCACCTGCGGCGCCGCCGGCCCGTAGAGCTGCGTCATGTACTCGTCCAGCAGCGCGTCCACATCCTGGTCCACGTTCCACATCAGCCGCATGGCCACGTACATGTCCAGCGCGTCCATCATCCAGTCGGCCCAGTCCGTGCTGGAGCGGCCGTCGGCGTAGAACTCGCACAGCTCGATGACCCGCCCCTGCACCCGCCCGCGCTCCAGGGCGAACCACTCCTGCATCGCGTGGGGGAAGACGCTCGGCGCGCCGTACGTCCCGGCCCCCCGCCGCGCATACCAGTAGTCCCAGACGTAGATGCCGGAGGTCTTCCGGGCCCACCCGCCTAGCTCGTCCAGGTACTCCTGCTTGCTCTCCGGCTGCCAGACGGCGGGCAGGTAGTTCGTGCACAGGGTGATGGCCACGTTGGGGAGCAGGTAGACCTCCGCCGGCGGCTCGCGGTATTCCGAGTAGGCGCAGCAGGTGACCACGCGGTCGGGATGGCTCTTGCGGATCTCGGCCGCGACGTTGTTGACGAAGGTCCAGACCAGCTTGCTCCAGTGGCCGGACTTCGGCTCCTCGGGGCCCGCCTGGGCCTGGCACTTATCGCACCGGCACTCGAACATCCCGTCACCGGGCATGACCGTGGCGTAGCGCACTTCGGGGTGCTTGTCGAAGAACTCGCGCATGTCGGCCACGGTCTGGGCGAAGACCTCCGGGTTGCTGAAGCACACGTAACCGCCGGGGTCGTGGGCCGCGCGCTGGCCGTTGCGCTGCAGGGCGAACCAATCGGGGTGCGTGTCGCCGAAGCGCTTGGGCCACTGGTTGAAGGAGTGCATGCCGATGGGGCTGCCGCCGACCCCTCCCCACCTCATGCGCCGCCACCAGACCTGCGTATCGCGCGGGGTGAAGTCCGGGTCCTTGGGGACGGAGTAGAACGCGAAGCGCGTGCTGTACGTCGGGGCCCCGTACCAGGACACCGGCCCGACGGAGAGCGAGGGGTGCCTGGGCACAACCCGCCCCAGCTCGCCGGGCCAGTACCAACGCACGCCCACCACGCGCTCCAGGAACTCGTACACGGCGTAGAGCGTGCCGAAGGGTTGCAGCGTGCCAAGCGGCTCGACGTCAACGGCGGCGTCCCCGCCGGACAGGATGATCGCCTCGCCCACGCGCTGCACGGTCCAGTGGTCGGGCGCGAAGAACGCCGGCGCCAGGCCGAGGCGCTCGCTCAGGGCGGTCCTGCCCAGGTGGAGCGTCGGGCCGCTGACCGGCTCCCCGTCCTTGACGACCGGCAGTTCGGCGCCGGTGCTCAGCTTCAGGTGCGCCTGGAGTTCCTGCAGGGCATACTTCAGGGCCTTGCTCATGGGGTCGGCGACAACGATGCTGGCGAGGGGCTTGCCGTCGCGCACGAGGTCCAGGGGCTTGCTGTCCGCCGGCCGCTCATAGGCCGCGAAGCCCGGCTTGCCGCTCACCGTCGCCGCCGCGGTGTCGGCTTCAATGACCAACTCGTCCACGAGCATCACCGGCGGTTGCTGGGAGTTCTCCAGCCACACCATGAAGTTGACGATGTTGGCTTCGGGCATCGGCGGCACGGTGGCGTGTAGCTCAAACGGCGCCCACTTCCCCGGCTGCGGGGTGAAGACAACCTGCTGGGCGATCGTCCCGGCCAGCTTCTCGCCGCTGGCGCGCATCTGCAGCGTGACCCGCCCCTCCCCGGCCAGCCACTTGATCTGCCCGCGGAAGACCACGGCCTGGCCCTTGTACGGGGCGAGCTTGCCGGGGTGGATGTAGCACCCGACGCCGATGACCCGCTCCTTGGTCTTCGTGCAATCCATCCGCAGGCAGGGCTTCTCCCGGACGGCGTCGGTCTCATCGGGCTTGACGGCGCCCTCAGCGACGTTGCCCGACAGAAGGGGGTAGCCGCCGACTTTGGGGAAGAGCGGCTTGAAGCTGAGGGTAAGGTTCGCCGGGGGCTGGGCGGGCACGACGGAGACGAGCCCCAGCAGGGCCGCGAGCAGTCCAAGCACTCTCATGGGAGGCACCTCAGACGTTCAGGCAGCGCCCGGTTGCCCGGGCGATGGCGGCGGCGTCCTTGCTGGCGAAGGGGACCGGCTCCTGGTACTGCCGCCGCGCGCGGTCCAGCGTCCGCAGGTAGGCGCTCAGGCGCTCGTTGACCACGTCGCTTTCGAAGACCGCCTGGCAGGAACGGTAGTCCGGGCCCAGGATCAAGTCGAAGCCCGCCCCGAAGGCCAGCACCCCCACGGCGACATAGGCGGGTAGCACCTCGGACCTCATCCCCCCGGTCACGAAGAAGGGGAAGCTGCGGTACGTGGCGGGATCCATGGCCCGGAAGTAGTCCGGCCCGCCCTCCAGGTGGGGATTGACGAACTTCACGAGGTTGGCGCCCCAATCCAGGGCCTGTGCAGCCTCGCCGGGGGTCTTCACGCCGGCGATGATCCCCACTTGCCCGGCGTAGCGGGCGTACGTGGGCTCCCGGAAGGGCAGCAGGGAGACGATGAAGTCTGCCCCGGCGTCCACGGCCTCGCCGATGGTCGGGACGATGTGCCCGGTGCTGTTGACGAAGTCCCGCAGCTTCCCCTCCTCCAGCAGCGTCGCCGCGCCGATGGCCATCTCCGGGAACTCCCGCTTGGCCTCGGCGATGAAGCGGATGGCGTCCGGGCGGCGGCACGAGATCTCGATCGCCTCAATGCCGACGGCCGCGACCTGCTCCACACACTGCAGCGGGGGCAGGTCGTCGCCTATCACGATCGGCACGAAGCCGCAGTACAGGATCTTGCCAATCGCCTCAGCTGCGGTCACTGCAGGCCCTCCAGGAAGCGCGCCAGCTTGCCGATCATGTGCGCGATGGTCATGCGTTGTGACTCCAGCGTCACGCCGCCGGTGTGCGGCGAGATCACCAGGTTCTCGTGGGTGGCGGCGTAGCGGATCAGCGGGTGGTCCGCCAGGTCCTCGCGCCATTCGCCCTTGATCACGTCGAGTCCTGCCCCGCCCAGTCGTCCGCTCTCCAGCGCTACCAGCAGCGCTCCCTCGTCAATGACCGCGCCGCGGCTGGTGTTCAGCAAGATCGCGCCCGGCTTCATCCGCGCGAAGGCCCCGGCGTCCAGCAGGCCCCGGTTCGCCTCGCTCAGGTGGATGTGCACCGAGAGCACGTCGGACTCGCCCAGGAGCGTGTCGAAGTCCACCAGCCGCACCCCCGGCGCCAGCGTCACAGGCCGGACGTCGCAGGCCAGCACCTGCATGCGGAAGGCGTGGCCGTACTGCGCCACGATCCGCCCCAGGCGACCATAGCCCAGGACCCCCAGCGTCTGGCCGGAAAGCTGTACCCCGCGGAACCGGTCGCGCGCCCACTCCCCTCGCTGCGCCGCCGCGAACGACCACGGCAGCTTCCGCGCCACCGCCAGCAGCAGTCCCCAGGTCATCTCGGCTGTCGCGGTGATGCTGTCGAGGAACTCCGTGTCCTCCTTCAGCGACAGCAGCGCGACGCCACACGCGGCCATCGCTTCCAGGTCGAGGTGATCCAGCCCCGTGGAGGGCGTGGCGACGACCTTGAGGCGAGGCGACTGCCGGATGATGTCGGCGGTGAGGCGGGCATGGAGGGTGGCGAGATAGGCGTCGAAGTCGGGGAGCAGGTCGGCCAGGACCTGCGCGTCGGGCGGGACGGTGACGACCTCCGCGAGACCGGCGAGGGGCTGCCAGATGTCCGGGAAGAGGTCGGTCTCGGCCATGTTGAGGACGCGTCGAGGCTGCGGGCGCCCCTGGTACTTGTCGCGAGTCAGGCACAGGTCGTAGGTGCGCTCAGCCTTGTGGCCCGGCGGCTCCGGCACGACTTGCTCCACCTCGTAGCCCACCTTGCGGAAGGCCCCACGGCTGCGGGGGTTGTAGTCGGCCACGCAGCATGCGTAGATGCGGTCGGCCGCCTGCTCGCGGAAGCCGAAGTCAGTCAGCAGACGGATCGCGTCGGCGCCCAGCCCCTGGCCCCACAACGCCTTCTCCCCGATCATGAGGTCAATGCGGAAGAGCTTCCCGCCCGGGTGTTGGGCCAGGATGCGGTCCACATTCATCTCCTGCAGCCAGCACTCGCCGATGGGCTGCCCCCCATGCTCCATCATGAAGCAGAAGGCTGTCTCGGACACGCTGCGGTAGATGTCCTGGACCTCCTCGAGGGGATAGCCCGGTACGTCCTGGCCGTCGGTCCCCGTGGAGGAAAAGTGCAGCACTTCGGGGTCGTTGTTCCAGCGCAGGAGGATGTCCCAGTCGTCCTCGGTGAGGGGCCGGAGCCGCAGGCGGGGAGATTGCAGGACGACGCTGTGGGGGCGGAGGCGGTCCATGGCCGTCAGGCCAACCGGAACTTCGTCGCGCCGCGCTCGATGTGTCCCATCTGCATGACCGGCAGGCCCCGCTCGGACAGGAACTGCACGAACAACTCCAGCGCCTCGGCCGCCACGATGACGATCATGCCGATGCCCATGTTGAAGGTCTTGTACATCTCGTCCCGCGCCACGCCGCCCAGGCGCTGGATCAGCGCACAGACCGGCGGCACGGGCACGGCAGCCGGGTCGCAGACCGCGCAGAGGCCCTCGGGGATGACGCGGGAGATGTTGTCCGGCCAGCCCCCGCCGGTGATGTGGGCCATCCCGTGCGGGCGCAGGCCCTCATCCAGCATCGCCACGAGGTCGGCGCAGTACAGGCGCGTCGGCTCCAGCAGGGCCTCGCCAAGCGTCTGGGGGAGTTCCGGAAGGCTCTCGTCCAGGTGCAGCCCCGCGTCCTCCAGCAGCACCTTCCGCGCCAGCGAGAAGCCGTTGCTGTGCAGCCCCGACGAGCCCAGGCCAAGGATGACGTCGCCCTCAGCCACGGCCGATCCGTCAATGATCTCGCTCTTCTCGACCGCCCCCACCGCGAAGCCCGCCAGGTCGTACTCGCCCTCGGCGTAGAAGCCCGGCAGCTCCGCCGTCTCGCCGCCGATCAGCGCGCACTGAGCCTGCTGGCAGGCGGCGGCGATCCCCTTGATGACGGCGCTGCCCGTCTCGGGCTTGAGCTTGCCGGTGGCGAAGTAGTCCAGGAAGAACAGGGGCCGCGCGCCCTGCACGACGATGTCATCCACGCACATGGCCACCAGGTCCTGGCCGATGGTGTCGTGCCGGTCCAGGGCGAAGGCGATCTTGAGCTTCGTGCCCACCCCGTCGGTGCCCGACACCAGCACCGGCTCGCGGTAGCCGGTCAGGGCATACAGCCCGCCGAAGTCCGAGAGCGTCTGCAGGACGCCGGCGGTGTGGGTGCGCCGGACGGCGTCCTTCACATCGGCCAGCATCGCCTCGGCGGCGGCAATGTCTACACCGGCGGACTTGTAGGTGGCCTGCTCACTCATCGCGGGGCACTCTCTTCGTGGTAGTGGGTGTACATCGATTATAGCCTCCGCTGCCGGCAAAGTAAAAGGCCCCGACGCCGAGGCGTCGGGGCCTGTACAGGATGCGTCCACGAGGCTGTCTAGTTGGCTTCGAGCCACAGGCGCTGGCCCGCGGTGTCGGTCGCGCGCAGGTTCTGCCGCGACATCCACTTGGCGTGGCCGTCCATGAAGGCGACGTTGGAGCCGCCGTTGTGCCGGTCGGCCACATAGCCGACGCCGCCGTCTTCGGTGCGGCACACCGGGCAGTAGATCCACGTATAGCTCCGGCTCTCACCAAACATCATGCACTCTGCCGGGTAGTTGATCGTGCCAATCGAGCGGCTGCTGTAGCGGTAGGGGTGGTGCGGATGCGGCCACCCATAGCCACAGACGCTGGCCTGCGACGGGCAGATGGCGACCTGGGAGTTCTTGATGTAGGGCAGGAGCACACTCGGCGCGCTCGTCGAGAGGATGCTCACCAGCGGGTACGTGGCCGGGCTCGTGTCGAACTGGCCCAGCGGCAGCATTTCGTCGTAGTCCTGCGTGTACTGCATGACTGCCAGCGCCAGCTGCTTGCAGTTGGACAGACAGGAGGACTGCCGGGCCTTCTCGCGGGCCTTGGCGAAGACCGGGAAGAGAATCGCCGCCAGGATGGCGATGATGGCAATGACGACCAGCAACTCAATAAGCGTGAATCCACGTCTCATACCATGTGACCTCCGCGGTATCTGTGATGTCGTCCGAACGGCACGGCATCTTACACTGACTCGGCCCTCGGGCACAACCGCTGCACGCCCCCGGCTGTCCACGCTGGCACGGCAGCGGCGGCGCCGCCGCGCGTGGCGGAGCTAGAAGTCCGGCCAGAACCGATCATCGCGTAGCGCGGACTTCTTGGCTGACTTCACGTGGCCGTCGAAGTACAGCACGTTCGCCATGTCGTTGTGGCGCTCCACGATGTGGTCGCCCCAGGCGTCCGTGTTCAGCCACTGGTCCTGGCAGTCAGCGAAGTAGACTGTCTCGCTCGGGCTGACGACCTGGCCCAGCCCTACGCCGCGGCCGTACGTCGCGAGGTCAGGGTAGGCGATGCCGATGCCGTTGCTGCCGTCGTACTTGTTCACATTGGCGGGATCCCAGCGGCCGCTGTTGCTCGGGCAGTTCCACACCTGGCTGTTCTTGATGTACGGCTCCATGATCCACTTGAAGTCAGTACGCGGGTTGGCGCTCTGGTACGCGAAGAACACCGTGAGTTCGTCGTAGTCCTGCGCGTACGACAGGGCGGCCAGACCGACTTGCTTGAGGTTGCTCAGACAACTCGACTGCCGGGCCTTCTCGCGGGCCTTGGCGAAGACCGGGAAGAGGATCGCCGCCAGGATGGCGATGATGGCAATGACGACCAACAACTCAATCAGCGTGAAACCACGTCTCATACCATGTTACCTCCGCAGTATCTGTGATGTCGTCTGAACGGCACGGCATATTACACTGACTCCCCCGCCGGGCACAACCGCTACCCGCGCGGGGAGCGCAGTCAGCACGTCAGATGCAGCGCCGCCGCCACGTCCCTGCCTTGCGTCCGCAGGTCCACGAAGTGCTCCAGGGCCTTGTCGGTCGGCATCGGCCGTCCGTCCACGCCCGCCTCGGCCAGCTTGCTCAGGACCTTGTCGGGCACTTCCATGGCGCCCATCTGGCCGGTGCCGATGACCAGGATGCGCGGCGGCTGATCCATGACCTCGGCCAGGTCGCTGAACTTCAGCCGGTGCCCGTGTTCCCGCACCCACGGGCTCAGCACCGTATCCCCGCGTATGATGACATCCTTGCGGTAACTCCGCCCCTGCCACCGCAGATGCCCGAAGCTGTACTCGTAGTCGGCCATGGGACCACCTCCCACTGATGTCGGGCAGGTCAGCCTTCCCCGACCAGGGAACCCCTACCTGCGCCACCCGCGCAGGAGGAGCCCCCATGCGATTGCTCACTGTTGCCCTGCTGCTCGCCCTGACGCTGCCTGCCTTTGCCCTGACCCTCGCCGACGGCGGCAAGGCCGCTGTGGTGATCGCCTTCCCCGACAGGCCCGACGGCGCCGAGCGCGAGGCTGCCGCCGAGTTGGCCAAATACCTGGGCAAGGTCACCGGCGCGGCCTTCGAGCAGGTCGCGGAGAAGGACCTGCAGGGCAAGCCGGCGGTCTTCGTCGGCGCCACTGCCGCCGCTGCGGCGGCCGGCGTCTCGGCCGAAGAGCTCGACCGCGACGGCTTTGTCATCAAGGCCGACGGGGGCAGCCTGTTCATCGTCGGCCATGACGCGACGGCTACCGAACTAGGGGCGCACTTCTTCCTGCAGCGCTACGGCGGCGTGCGCTGGTACGCGCCGCTGGAGCTGGGCGAGCACGTCCCCTCGCGCCCGCGCCTGGCCGTGCCCGACAAGCTGAGCGACACCCAGGAGCCCGCCTGGAAGTCCCGCCTGTGGAGTTCCGTGTCGCGCATGGACCCGATGTGGGAGAAGCGCAACCTGTGCCGGGCCCGCTACAACTTCCACCACAACCTGCTCAACGCCATCAAGCCGTCCGAGGTGTATGACCAGCACCCCGAGTGGTTCCCGCTCATCAACGGCCAGCGCCTCCCCAAGCCACCCGACACCGCGCACTCCTGGCAGCCCTGTTTCGCCAACCAGGAGCTGGCGACGTGGGTGGGCCAGAAGATTGTCGAGTACTTTGACAAGAACCCGACCGCCACGAGCTACTCCCTGGGCATCAATGACGTCGGCGCCGGCGGGTACTGCCAGTGTGAAGCCTGCCAGGCTCTCGACGACAAGTCTCAGCCCACCTTCCGCGACCGCCCCAACTACTCCAACCGCGTCTTCACCTTCATGAACCGTGTGGCGGCGATCACGTCCCAGAAGTACCCGGACAGGCTGCTGGGCTGCCTGTCGTACGCCAACTGCGAGGCCGTGCCCAGCTTCCCGGTGCACCCCAACATCATTCCGTACCTGACCAACGACCGGGCCCAGTGGCGTGACAAGCAGTTCCGCGCCCAGGACCAGGCGTTGCTGAAGCGCTGGGCCAAGGCCGCACGGCAGCTCGGGGTCTATGACTACTACTATGGCTCGGGCTATGTCATCCCGCGCTTCTTCCCCACCGTGAGCGCCGAGAGCATCAAGTTCTGTCACAGCACCGGCGTGCGCGCGTGGTATGCCGAGATCTACTCGAACTGGGGACTGGACGCCTGCAAGGCGTGGCTGGCCAGCCAGCTGCTGTGGGACGTCAAGCAGGACCCCAAGAGGTTGGTGGACGAGTACTACACGAACTTCTTCGGCCCGGCGAAGGGCCCCATGAAGAAGTACTGGGACCGCTGCGAGCAGATCTGGATGAAGCAGCCGGGCGAGGCCCGCTGGTTCAAGGGCTTCTTCCAGCTTGACCAGCTCGACATGTTCCCCCCGGAGGTGTGCGCGGAGTTGCGCGGCTACCTCGACCAGGCGGCGAAGCTGGCCGACAGTGACCTCCTCCGCAAGCGCATCAAGCTCTACTCAGATGCCTTCCACTACACCGAGCTGTACTCCGGCGTGTACTGGGGCGAGAGGCGCATGGCCGGGGCCACGGTGACGACGACGCGTGACGCCGAGAAGGTCCGCCAGACCCTGGTGAGCTACGCCCGGGCCGAGCAGGGCCTGCAGCGCCACTTCGACGAGGTCATCAACGTGGACCCGCTGCTCAAGCCGTGCCTGCCCTTCGCCGGGGAGGCGCGCTCGACGTTCGGCCAGGGGCTGTTGCCGGGCATCGTGCGCCTGGCTGACTACTATGAGAAGGCCGGCCAGCCCCTGCAGGAGCCCTTCCGGCTCTCGCCCGACCTGCCCGACGACAATCCGGTGGCGAAGATGTTCGCCGCCTACATGACGATGCGAACGCACCCAGAGACCGCCGAGGAGAAGCTGCCCAACCCGGGCTTTGAGGACAAGGCCGGCGGCACGACGCCCCAGGGGCCCGAATGGACCTCTGAGGGCTGCCCGCAGGGCTGGGGGAGCTGGATCCGGGGTGGCACCAAGGCAGAGCTGCGATGGGTGGCCAGCCCCGTGCACGGCGGTCAGCGCGCCGTCATGCTCAAGGGCGCCGAGGGTGCGGCCTGCTACCTGATGGACGTGCGCGGGGAGCCCGGCACCGTCTACCTGTGCACGGTCTATGCCCGCTGCCGGGTCAGCCGGCCTGAGCGGGTACACCTGACCATCAAGTGGCGCGACCCCAAGGGCGCCTGGTTCAGCGGCGCCCCGAACCAGAGCGTTTCGTTGCCCCAGGCGGAGCTGAAGGAGTGGACGCCGCTGAGCCTCATGTTCACGATGCCCCGGGGCGCGGGCTCGGCTGTGATCATGCTGGGCGGGGAGGACATGAAGCCCGATGACGCCGTCTGGTTCGATGATTGCTCGGCCAAGCAGTTGCGGGTGAAGTAGGGCTCGAGGGGTGCGCCAAACCTGCTTGACATCGCATCCGGTTGGGGTATCTTGTAGTTGTCGTTTCCTGGAGGAGGTGCACTCATGCGCATTCGGCGACGCGGGTTCACGACCGTCGAGGTCATGGTCGTCACCGGCATCCTCACCAGCCTGGCGGGTGGCGGCAACAGCTTCCAGAACGTCACGAACAAGGCCCACCAGGTCGCCTGCTTCAACCAGCTACGGCAGATCTTCATGGCCTTCCAGATGATGGCCACCAACGACGAGCCCCTGCCGCAGGCGTGGTTCTATCCGCCCGACAACCACCCCTACCGGGAGCAGTACAACATCGTCAACATCATGGCCCGCCAGGGCGTGCCCAAGAACTTCTTCATCTGCCCCTCGGCGCCCCAGGAGCTGCAACAGCGCGGCTGCTGCTATCTGTACAATGACAAGCTCTCCAACCGCAACCTGGACGGCGTCGAGGACCCCGTCAATACCTGGCTCATGATGGACGTCAACGGCGTCACGGACCAGGTCCCGCCGGCCCACAACGGCGGCTGCAACGTGCTGTACTGCGACGGCCACGTCAAGTGGGTGCCCTCGGCGTCCATCCCCAAGCTCATCACCCAGGCCGTAGACTACCGGGGCGAGTAGCCCCCGGAGGAGCACACTCACCCCGACGGGCAGGCGAGTCGCCTGCCCGTCTGCCGTATTGGCTTGCCCTACTATGGCCCGCTACTCCGTCGCTGCCAGGCCCACCTGGGCCGCTACGACCTGGGTCAGGTCGGCGTCGGCGATCGTCTTCCCCTCCCGCACGATCCGGATGTGCCCGCCGATCGCCCCGGTCGTGGGCAGCGTGACCGTCACCTGCGCCCCGTGGGCCTGCAAGGTCAGTCGGGCCTGTCCCCCCTCCAGCCGCGCCTCCGCCGGCTCCATCACCGTCACGGTCTGATCGCCCACTTGCAGCAGGTGCAGGAACACGTCGTCCGCCCGCGCCGCGCCGGGCTTCACCTCCAGTCGCCACCGCCCCATCAGCTCCGGCACTTCCTTGTACTCCAGCTTCTTGATGCCGGTGTATTCGCTCTTCACAATCGCCTCGGCCGGCCCGGCGTTCAGGTCGTAGTTGACGCCCTCGACCAGGAACTCTCGGCCGGGCCCCCCGACCTTCTCCACCGTCGCGTCCGTCGGCAGCAGCGTCCGGCACAGCAGCCGCCCCTGGCCCTGATCCGCCCGCGCGGTGAGGCCGTCCATGGCCGGCTCATTGGCGAAGTGGATCAGCCACGTCTTGGCGTACTCCGGCTTCGTGGCCGCGACGCGGTCGAAGACGACGAAGTGATCCGGCATCACGAAGAGGAACTGCCGCACTATCTGCGCGCACTTCTCGGTGTTGTATGTGGGCGTCGCGTCCACCGCGACATAACTGTACGCGGGGTGGGTCTCGAAGGCGATGACCTTCGATCCGACCTGCTTGTCCTGCCCCCCGGCCTGCGCGACCACCGTGCCGTTCCAGTACGGCGAGGGCTTCTCCCCGGGCATCTTGATGAGCAGGCAGTTGTGGGCGATGGTCTGGGCGAAGTAGTTCTGCAGGTTGTCCGTGTTGCCCTGGCGGGTGCCGGTGTCGAGGGCCAGGTAGCCCTGCTTGAAGAGGGTGAAGTGCCCGGCGTCATAGTGCCGGTGCTGGGCGGTCGGCCCGTCCCCGGCGATCATGCAGTACGTGTCGGCAGGCCCGTCGCCCGAGCGCATGAAGACCTGCCCCATCAGCGGGAAGAAGCGCGCGGCGGGCAGCCGCCTGGGGTCCAGCGGCGCCGGGGCGCTGTCGAGGTCGGTCAGCAGGTACGGATGGATGCACAGGCCGCTGGTGGCGAAGTACACCGGGAAACGTTGGCGCAGGTATGCGGCCAGCGCCGCCTCCTGCGGCCGCGTCTTCCCGTACAGGGCCATGATGTGCGACAGGTGGTTGTACATGGGCCAGCGCGTCAGCCGGTTGTCCACGTGCGGCGTGTCGCCATAGCCGAACTCCAGCAGCCCCGGCAGCGCGTTCCACATGATGTAGTTGGGGAAGCCGGCGACGTAGGCCAGCTCCTCCCGGCGGTCCAGCCCCGCGGCCGACTTCATGCAGTGCAGGTAGTTCCACTCGGCGAGGGGGTATTCGCCCATGGAGTAGCCCAGCGTCGGTGAGGCCGCGCCCCCGTCGTCGCCGGCCATGCTGCGCCGGTGGGCGATGACCTTCTGGTAGGTCGCGTAGCCCTCGTTCAGGCACCGCAGCGCCATGGCGTCATCGGCGCCGGTGCGATGCAGCGCCAGGCCGGTGAACAGCGCGAGGTTGTCGTCGCCGTAGTAGCCGGTCTGGTAGCCCCCACGGTTCTGGCGCTGCTTGCCCTTGCCGTGGAGGGCCTCATCCACATGCTGGAGGAAGCCCCGCGCCAAGTCCATCCGCTCGGCTGCGGGCAGCTCGTTCCAGGTCCAGTCCAGCGCGCTCAGCCACTCCAGGCGGCTGAAGCCGTACCAGTTGACCGACTTGCCCTGGGCGAAGCAGGCCTGGTAGTAGTCCAGGCTGGCCCACAGCATCTGCCGGATGCGTTCCAGGCGCTGCGGGTCCGGCTCGATCCGCTGGACGAGGGCCGCTCCCATGAGCCGGTCCCCCCAGTCGTAGGCCTCGTAGGCGCTGCCCTCACGCTTGGGGGGCCGCTGGATCGCCGACCACTCCCCCGGAGGCTTCGGGTTGTCGGCCGCCTTGCGCACCTCGGCGAAGTGCTCCTTGAGCGGCCCCTTGGCCCGGGCTTTGACCGTCGGCCAGGTGTCGACGTTGAAGTACAGGCGGGGGTGATCGGGGCGGATCGTGCTCCAGTCAGGGGGCTGAGCCACTCCAGCCGAGCACAGGACCAGCAGGAGCGCCAGGCACACCGGCGGCCACAGCGAGGGCATGGTCATCACCTCTGCCCCGCAGTTCGCCAGCCCAAAGCGAAGAGCCTTCCGGACGCGGATGACTCATCCGCCGGAAGGCTCTCATGGTTCGCGTGCGACCAGATGTGTCGTGACTAGACCAGGACGGCAACGACCTTGTCGCCCTCGGCGACGTTGATGACCTTGACGCCGCCGGCGGTCCGGCTGCGCACGGAGATGTCGTCCACGTTGGTCATCAGGGCCATGCCCTGGGCGGTGATGATGAGGACGCGCTGGCCCTTGCCGGTCTTGACGTGCTCGGCCGCGGCCACTGCATCGCCCTCGCCGACCTTGAAGCCGCCAACGCCCTTGCCACCCTTGCCCTTGGTCGGGAACTGGGTCTCCTCGACTACCTTGCCCTGCCCCTTCTTGGTCACGATGAGAACTGCTTCAGCCATGTTGTTGTCTCCTTTGCCGGGTCCTTCCAGGTCGGGGGGTACCCCACCAGGTAACTCGAATGCAGCGATTTTAGCCCAAGCGCCGCCCTAGATGCAACATGAATCAGCCGCTGAGAGTGCGAGAGCGGGCGGCGGAGGTCCTCGCAGGGCGCCGGAGAAGGGGACGGGCGACGGCTCTACGCCGCCCCGAAGGCCGCCACCACCTGAGCCTGGAGAGCCCCCAGATGGCAACCACCGAGGCCGACTTCTACGTGAGCCCCGCCGGTCGTGACAGTTGGAGCGGGACCTGCCCCGAGCCGCAACGTGACGGCCGCGACGGTCCCTTCGCCACCCTCGCCCGCGCCCAGAAGGCCGTGCGCAAGCTGCGCGAGGCGGACGGCCGCCCCGTCACCGTGCTGATCCGCGGCGGCGTCTACCGCCTGGCCCGCCCGATCGTCTTCACCCCCCGGGACAGCGGCTCCGCCGAAGCCCCCGTCACCTACGCGGCGTACGGCGACGAGCGCCCGGTGTTCAGCGGCGGGCGGCTCATCACGGGCTGGACGAAGCGCCAGGACGGGATCTGGACCGCCGATCTGCCTGACGTCAAGGCAGGCAAGTGGGCCTTCAACCAGCTCTGCTGCGATGGGCAGCGGTGCGTCCGTGCCCGGCACCCCAACGAGGGCTTCCTGCGCACCGCCGGTCTGCCGCCGGGCATTGACAACCCGCACACCCAGCGCGGTAACCCGGCCGCCTGCCAGACGCTGAGCTTCCGCCCCGGGGACATCAAACGCTTCCATAACCTGGAGGATGTGAACCTCTTCGTCTACCACGCCTGGACGGCCTCGCTGCACTGGATCGAGAGCCTCGACCCGCGGCGCCACGCGGTGACCTTCACGGCCCCCTCGGGCTGGCCGCTGGGGTACTGGGAGGCCGAGCAGCGCTACGTGATCGAGAACTGCCTGGAAGCCCTCGACATGCCCGGCGAGTGGTACCTCGACCGCAAGCAAGGGCGGCTCTACTTCATGCCCCAGCCCGGCGAGGACCCCAACGACTCCGAGTTCGTGGCCCCGGTGCTGCGGGAACTCCTCGTTTTCAGGGGCAACCCGGCGCAGGAGCAGGTCGTCCAGCACGTGCATCTGCGCGGGCTGTCCTTCCAGCACGCCGACTGGCACATCCCCGACCGGGGCCGCGCGGACGGGCAGGCTGCCATCTGGCTCAGCGGCGCCGTCTTCGGGCGCGGGATGACCCACTGCTCGCTGGAGGACTGCGAGGTCGCCCACGTCGGCACGTACGCGGTGTGGCTGGAGCGGGGTTGCCGGGACAACGCCCTCCGGCGCTGCGAGTTGCACGA
This sequence comes from bacterium, assembly GCA_021372615.1. Taxonomy (NCBI): domain Bacteria; species bacterium. The sequence continues at coordinate 17,661 of JAJFUB010000150.1, forward strand.
CCTGGGGGGCGGCGGGGTGAAGATCGGCGAGACCTGCACCGTCACCGACGCGAAGCTCGCGACTGCGCACAACGCGGTAGATAATTGCTACATCCACGGCGGCGGGCAGGTCTTCCCGGCCGGCGTCGGGGTCATCATCCTGCGCAGCAGCTCCAACACCGTCACCCACAATGAGATCAGCTACCTGTACTACACCGGGGTCTCAGTGGGCTGGAGCTGGGGCTACGCCCCCAGCTCGGCCAGTCAGAACGTGATCGAGTACAACCACATCCACCATATCGGGCAGGGCGTGCTGAGCGACATGGGCGGCATCTACACCCTGGGCATCTCCCCCGGCACCCGCCTGCGCTACAACCTCATCCATGACGTGGAGTCATACAGCTACGGGGGCTGGGGTCTGTACCCGGACGAGGGCAGCACGCACATGCTGCTGGAGAACAACATCTGCATCCGCTGCAAGACCGGCGGCTTCCACCAGCACTACGGCCGCGAGAACGTCATCCTCAACAACATCTTCGCCGACGCCACGCTGATGCAGGTGGCGCGCAGCCGCGAGGAGCCCCACGCCTCCTTCACCTTCGAGCGCAACATCGTGTACTGCACCAACCCCACGGTCCTGGGCGGGTCGTGGAAGAACAACAACTACCGCATGGAGCGGAACATCTACTGGAACGCCAACGGGCCGGAGCTGGACTTTGGCGGCCTGACTTTCGGGCGCTGGCAGGCCGAGGGGCGGGACCTGGAGTCCGTCGTCGCCGATCCGCTCTTCGTGGACCCCGAGCACGACGACTTCCGCCTCCGGAAGGGCTCACCGGCCCTGAAGCTGGGGTTCCACCCCATCGAGACCGACAAGATCGGCCTCTACGGCCCGCCGGAATGGGTCAAGAAGCCACGGCGGTAGCGGACACAGGAGCCGCACAGCCACCCGTCCGGGCGATTCCGGGCGGGCAGCTGGCCCCGGAGCCGGCTCCCCGGATGGTGCCTGTGCCCCCGTCCCCTGACACATATCGAATACATACCATACTGCATTGTGTCGAGCCACCGGGGGTTGACTTCGCTTTTCCGGGGGCCTTATACTTTTGGCGCTATGCATCTCCGAAAACTGGTGGGCTTCGGCCCTTTGAGAGCGGTGGGGCTGGGGATCGCCCTGTTGGCAGTCTGCGTACACCCTGAGCCGGCGCTGGCCGCCAAGGCGCGTGCGGCGTGGGTGATCCCTGAGACCCTCAACGTCCGGTCCGGGCCGCGGATGGACAGCAAGAGGATCGATTCCCTGTCCCGCGGCGCCAAGGTCTACGTCATTTCCTTCGGCAACAAGTGGTGCTGGTGCTCGCTGCCGGGCGGCGGCAAGGGGTGGATCGCCGAGTGGTACCTGCAGTTCTCGGCGGACAAGGGCCGGCAGATCGCCCACTCAGCGGGCAAGTCCCCCGCGACGCATGTCAGCCGGTCGAGCCCCCCGGCCTGGGTCAAGGTCGCGGCGGCCAATGTCCGCAGCGCCCCGGGCCTGGGCGGCGACTCGTACGGGACGCTGGACAGCGGGACCAAGGTCTACGTGTTGGCCCGCCGGGGCGACTGGGCCAAGTGCAAGACCCCCGGTGGATCCGGCTGGATCCGGAACGACCTGCTGGAGTACAGCATGGCAGCCGGGCGCAAGCTGGCGGGGACCGGGGGCTCCGCCCCGCACGCCAGCTCCCCAGCTCCGAAGGTCGCAGCCGCCTCCGGCAAGGCCTTCGTGCTGGAGGACAAGGTCGCGCTCCGTTCCGGCCCCGGCAGCCGCTTTGACCGCAAGGCCACCGTCGTCAAGGGCCAGACGCTGTACATCTCGGGCACCAAGGGCATGTGGCGCAAGGTTACGGTCCATGGCGGCCACAGCGGCTGGATTGCCGCGTGGCTCATCAAGGAAGACAAGCCCAAGTCGCTGCCCGGAAACGCGAACACGCCCGACGTGGCGCGGACGGACAGGGTGCTGACGGCCTGGGTAACGGCCGACACCGCCCGTATCCGCGAGCGCCCCAGCAGCGAGGCCAAGGTCAAGTTCTCGCTCAAGCAGGGCACGAAGATCCACGTGGCGGCTGTCTGCGGCCACTGGTGCAAGATGCGCACGCTGTCCGGCAGCTATGGCTGGGTGGCCGGCTGGCTCATCAAGTTCGTGCCGCCGGGTACGGCCGTGACCGCCACGGAGGCCGGTGAGAAGGTCGAGGTCAACGTGGGCTGGGTGGCGCGACCGGTCGTGAACCTGCGCACCGCTCCCAGCACCGACGCCGCGACCAATGGCGACGCCCGGCTCGGAACCCGCCTGCTGATCATCGGCAAGAAGCCCGGCTGGTACAAGGTGGCGCTGGAGGACGGGAACATCGGCTGGATGTCGGCGCGGCTGGTGGACACCCGGTCCGAGCGCATGGTGCGCTATCGGGTCGCCACGGCCGGCAAGAGCGCCTCCAAGGAGTCCTCGTCGGCCACGCTGCAACAGGCCTCGCTCAGCGGTGCGGATGACTTCCCCTCACCGACCGCCGGGGGCAACGACGACGATGCCCCCAGCAGCGGCATGGGCGCCGATCTGGTGGCCACGGCCAAGCGGTTCATTGGTTGCTCGTACGTGCGCGGGGCCTCGCGCCCCGGCGCCTTTGACTGCTCCGGCCTGACCTCCTACGTCCACCGCGTCCACGGCATAGATATCTCGCGCTCGTCCGTGGCCCAGTTCCGCCAGGGCACGCCGGTCGCCCGTGACGACCTGCAACCGGGCGATGTCGTCTTCTTCCAGAACACCTACAAGCGCGGCATCTCCCACGTCGGCCTGTACATCGGCAACGGCCGCTTCGTACACGCCAGCAACCACCGGGGTGGCGTGAAGATCACCGGCCTGGACGAGGACTACTACGCGCGGCGCTATGTCGGCGCCCGCCGGATGTACTGAGCCCCGCCGGGGCCCACCATGCTCCTGATCCGCCAGGGACCTCCTGAAGCACGGAGGTCCCTGTGCTGTCTGGAGACAATCTCCACCCGTATCGCCGCCGTACCGAGACGAACAACATGATGAGTGTTCTGATAGTCATAGGTTACATTCTGTTCGTGCTCGTCCTGCTGTCGGGGATCATCGCGTGCCTGTGCGGCATGGCCGGCACGCTCCTGATCCTGCTGGCCGGCGTGGGCCTGTCGGCGGCCACGCACTGGCAGCGGCCCAGCCTGTGGGTCCTGCTGGTCCTGGCGGTCCTGGGGATCGGGGCGGAGGTCCTCGACAACGTCCTCAGCGCCGTGGCGACGCGGCAGCAGGGGGCGAGCAGCCGCACCGGTTGGGTGGCCATGCTCGGGGGGATCGGCGGCGCGCTGATCGGCTCGTGGATCGGCCCGCTGGTCGGTGCTGTCGGCCTGGTCGGCGGCCCGCTGGGGTTCATCATCGGGGTGGTGCTCATTCCCCTCGTCCTGGCCGGGGTCGGGGGCTACTGCGCCGCGTACTGGTATGAACTGCGCCAGGGCAAGACGCCCGAGGAGGCCCGGCAGGCGGGCAAGGGGGCCCTGGTCGGGCGGCTGCTGGGTGTCATGGGCAAGACGCTGATCGCCGTCATCATGTCCGGCGCCCTGCTGTGGATCGCGTTCGTGCACCCGAAGTAGACGTCCCGGCGTGGTGTGTAGCTTCGGCAATCACTCACATCGCAGTAACGCGGGCGGCCTCGCCCGCGCCGAGGCCGGGCAGGCGAGGCCGCCTGCCCTACTGGACGGGGAGGGTACCTACCCTATCTACAGGGGACGCCCCGCCGGGCGGCGCACGGTGGCGCGCGGAGGTTACGTGAAGGACTGCATCTTCTGCCAGATCGTCGGCGGCGAGGTCCCGGCGGCGGTGGTGCTCGACGACCCCTCCGCCGTGGCGTTCCTGGACCGTCGCCCGCTGCTGCCGGGCCACACGCTGCTTGTTCCCCGTGCTCATGTCCCCACGCTGATGGACCTGCCGCCCGAGCTGGTGGAGCCGCTCTTCCAGCGGGCGCGGTTGCTGGCGCAGGCGGTCCAGCAGGCCCTGGGGGCCGATGGCATCTTCGTGGGGATCAACAACCAGGTCAGCCAGAGTGTCCCGCATCTGCACATCCACATCGTGCCGCGTCACCGGGGGGACGGCCTGAAGGGGTTCTTCTGGCCGCGGAGACAGTACGAGAGCGAGGCGGCCATGGCCGACATCGCCACCCGCATCCGCCAGGCCCTGGCGAACCTCCAGGAGCCCTAAGGACGTGATGGACATGCCCCGCCCGCTCGTCTGGCTGCTGTTGCCGCTCCTGTTGTCGGCCCTCCCCGCCTGCGCCCAGCCCCCCGACCTCTCCCCCGCCCGCAGCCGCCTGGGCATCAACCTCAACGGGCCCACCGACTGGAACTCCGAACTGCCTTTTGTGGACGTGTTCCGCCTGTCGCGGGCGTGGATCAGTCAGCGCCAGGGGGAGGGCTGGGGCAAGGGCCCGGCTCTGCAGCGCGATGCCAGGGGCTGGGTCACGCAACTGGAACCCAACTGCTGGGCGGACACGCCCATGTGCACCATCCGGGGCGGGCACTTCCCCAAGGGTCGCTACACGTGCCTATACGAGGGCCAGGGGGAGATCGAGTTCTGGGGCGCCTCGGCAGTCATCGAGAAGGCCCCCGGGCGGCTGGTGGTCGAGGTGAACCCCGAGGCGGAGGTCATCTGGCTGCGCCTCCGCCAGACCAACCCGCAGGACTACGTCCGCAACATCCGCGTCGTCATGCCGGGCTGTGAGCAGACCTATGCCCGGGAGCCCTTCCGGCCGGGCTTCCTGGAGCGCTGGGCCTCGATGAACACGATTCGCTTCATGGACTGGATGCTGACCAACCATGATCTCCCCGGCACGTCGGCGGCCCGGCCGACGCCGGACTACTGCAACTTCACCGAGCGCGGCGTGCCCGTCGAAGTCATGGTGGACCTGTGCAACCGCCTGAAGTGCAACCCGTGGTTCTGCATGCCCCACCGGGCTGATGACGACTACACGCGCCAGTTCGCCAGGTACGTCCACGAACACCTCGACCCCTCGCTGAAGGTGTACGTGGAGTACTCGAACGAGGTCTGGAACAGCATCTTCCCCCAGTGCCGCTATGCCCAGCAGAAAGGCCAGGAGCTAGGCCTGGGGCCCAGGGAGCGGCCGTGGGAGGGCGGGGGCATGTACTATTCGCGCCGCAGCCTGCAGATCTTCCGCCTCTGGCAGGAGGTCTTCGGGGGCCGCTCCCGCCTCGTGCGGGTCCTGGCGTGGCAGGCGGTCAACCCGTGGTGGGTGGAGCACATCATCCTGCCGACCGACGAGGCCTTTGCCAGCGCCGACGCCGTGGCCATCGCCCCGTACTTCGGGCCGCTGGTGCCCCCCACCAGCACCGAGGGCCGTCCCGGTGCCGACCAGGTGGACAACTGGACCGTGGACCAGTTGCTCGACTACGTGCAGCAGACCACGCTGCCCCAGGCCCTGGAGGCCATCCGGCAGCAGAAGATCATCGCCGACCGCTTCGGGCTGAAGCTGGTGGCATACGAGGCCGGACAGCATCTGGTGGGCCTCGGTGCGGCGCAGAATGACGAGAAGCTGACCGCGCTGCTCACGCAAGCCAACCGGCACCCGCGCATGGGGGCGCTCTACACGCAGTACCTGGACGGCTGGAAGGCCGCCGGGGGCGATCTGATGTGCATGTTCAGCTCGGTGAGCGCCTGGGGCAAGTACGGCAGTTGGGGGCTCAGCGAATTCTACGACGAGGCGGAAGCCGATCACCCCAAGCTGAAGGCCGTCACGGAGTGGATGCGGAATAACCCGCGCTAAGGCGGCTGGCAACGGGCCAGGAGGAAGCCAGTAGGGCGGGCGGCCTCGCCCGCCCCTTCGCCTGCGCGGGCGAGGCCGCCCGCGCTACTCGGGCCCCATGGGGCCCGGATCACGCATCCCGATTCCCGGTCACAAGGAGACCACCCCATGAAGCTGTCTGTCATGCTCTTCCCGTTCCATGGCCCCGTCACCGATGGGTCGCTGACGCCGCAGGCCGCCGTGGACGCCATTCAGTCCGTCGGCATCGGCGCGATCGAGCCGATGCTGTCGAACCTCGACGCCACCCCCGGGCCGTGGGAGCAGTTCATAGACCTGTGCCGGGCGGCCGGTATCCAGGTCAGTTGCGTGGACATCGGCGCGAACCTCGTGGGCAATAACGACGAGGAGCGCGCGAAGGCCCTCGAGACCGTGCGGCGCGGCCTGGACCTGTGCGTGGACCTGGACTGCCCGGTGGCCCTGATCGCCGGTAGCCGGCCCGGCGAGGGCATGAGCAACGAGGAGGGGCGCGCGATCTACTCGCAGGGCCTGGCGAAGTCTGCCACCATGGCGCTGGAGCGCGGCATCATCCCCACCATCGAGGACTTCGGTGTCTACCCCGAGTTTGCGTGCCGGTCGGACCATGTGCGCGAGGTCGTCACGGGTGCCGGCCCCGACGTGAAGGTCACCTGGGACAACGGGAACTTCATCCTGGCCGATGAGATGCCCATGCACGCCTACGCGGCCCTGCGCGACCTGACGGTCCATACGCACATCAAGGACTTCGTCCTCGACCCCGCGGGCCAGGCCAGCCTGAAGAGCCCCTCGGGCAAGGCCCACAAGAGCATCGGGATCGGCCTGGGCGACTGCCAGGTGCGCGAGGGCGTCACGGCCCTCAAGCAGGACGGCTTCGACGGCTGGGTGTCGCTGGAGATCGGCAGCAACCGCGTCCAGGAGATGCTGGACGGGGCCGAGTTCGTGCGCAAGGTGTGGGACGAGGCGTAGGCCGGTACGCCCGACACTCCTGTCGGGCGCAGGCGACGAATCCGCCCGACAGGAGTGTCGGGCGTACTGCTGCATCGGCATCGGCGGGATACAAGCCCCCGCCCTACAGAAGAGGCAACAACATGGACAAGCTACGCATTGGCATCCTCGGCATGCGCCGGGGGATGTCACATCTGCACAACTTCCTGGCCGTCGAGGAGGCCGAGGTCATCGGCGTCGCCGATCGGCTACCGGACCGCCAGGAGGCGGCCGCAAAGGTCCTAGATGACAAGGGCTGCAAGGCTCGCATCTGCAACGAGTATGAGGAGTTGCTGGCGATGCAGCCCGATGCCCTCGTCGTCGCCAGCAACGGCCGGGCCCAGTGCGGCCATGCCGTACAGGCGCTGGAAGCCGGCTGTCATGTGCTCTCGGAAGTCCCGGGGGCGTTCTCGCTTCAGGAGTGGCTGAAGATCCGCGACACCTCCGAACGCTGCGGCAAGCAGTACATGATGGGCGAGAACCTGTGCTTCATGGACTTCATCCGCTACTGGCGCAAGTGGATCGAGGCGGGCCAGTACGGTCAGATGTCCATCGCCGAGGCCGAGTACCTGCACTACCTGCCCCACACCATGACCAACGCCAAGGGCGAGTTCTTCAAGCCTTCACAGGCCAAGGAGCAGGGGCTCAAGGACGTCTTCCCCACCTGGCGCGCCGACCAGCCGCCGATTGGCTACCTGACCCACGACCTCGGTCCGCTGCTGGAGGTGCTGGACGACCGCGTGGTGACCGTCACGTGCATGAGTGGTCCCTGGCGCTGCCAGGAGGCCCCCCTGCGCCCCGACGGCCAGATCGCGCTGTTCCACACCGCCAAGGGCCTGCTCATCCAGATCCTGGTGACGCTCAACACGGTCCGCCCCAGCGAGCACCGCTTCCGCCTCTTCGGCACCGGCGGCAGCCTGGAGTGGACCCTCTACGAGCAGTTCTGCCGGCGCTTCGACAGCAGCCGGGCGGAGAGCGACGGCTGGGAGGTCGTGAACATCGGCCTGGCCGCCAAGGACACCGACCCCACCACCGGCCATGGCGGCACGGACATCAACCTGGCGCGGCAGTTCACCCGCTGCCTGCTCAAGAACGGCACGGTGCCCATTGACGTGTACCGCAGCATCGAGTACTCGCTGCCGGGGATCATCGCCGGGCAGTCGGCCGACCTGGGCGGTGTCCCGCTGGCCATCCCCGACCTGCGCCGCGAGCCGTTCGTGCACACGGACTTCTGGAAGGTCGTCGGCTTCCCCGAGGACGAGCCGGAGGGCAAGCCGTTCAAGGAGATCATGGAGCTGGGGTAACGACCTGAACGGCATCCTCACCCCCAACCCTCTCCCTCGCCCGCGATACGGCTGCGGGCTCCGGAGAGGGGAACCACGGGCGACCACATTGTGGCTACGCAGCCACGGAGCGACAACCAACCGCCCCTACCCATCTTCCTCGCCCGCGATGCGGCTGCGGGCTCCGGAGAGGGGAACCACGGGCGACCACATTGTGGCTTCGCAGCCACAGAGCGACAAGCGACTGCCCCTCTCCGGAGCGGAACGAAGTGGAGCGAGGGAGAGGGGAAGGGGTGAGGACGCCGTTTGCCGTACGGGAGATACATGCGACTCAAGATCATCGCCTGTGGCGTACTGGAACCTGAACTGACGCACCTCGCCGGGGAAGCCCCGCACGAGGTCGTGATCGAGCTGCTCGAGGCCGGACTACATGACCGGCCGGACCTGCTGCGCGAGCAGGCGCAGGCGGCCATTGACCGCACCGAAAGCGAGGGGGGCTTCGATGCCCTCGCGCTGGGCTACGGGCTGTGTGGGCGCGGCGTGGCCGGGCTCATCGCCCGCAGCATCCCTGTCGCCATTCCCCGGGCCCATGACTGCATGACGCTCTTCATGGGCTCGCGCGCCGCCTACCGCAAGCAGTTCGCCGCCGAGCCGGGCACGTTCTACATCACGCCCGGCTGGTACGAGAACAAGGTGCGCCCGCTGGGGCATGACAAGGAGAAGCATTACGACAGCGGCTGCGACCTGACCGAGGACTCACGGTTCGCCGCTCTGGCGGACAAGTACGGCCCCGAGCGCGCCGCCTACATCATCCACTTCCACGATAGCTGGAAGCGCAACTACACCCGCGCCGCCTACATAGACACCGGCGCCCCCCACCCCGAGAAGTACGAAGCTTACGCCCGGCAGATGGCCGAGGACCTGGGCTGGCGCTATGAGCGCCTCTCGGGCGACCCGCACCTGCTGCGCAAGCTCGTCGATGGCGAATGGGACGAGGACGAGTTCCTGGTCCTCCAACCCGGCCAGCGCGCCACAGCCAGCGGCGACGATGGCGTGCTGGCAGCGATCACCGCGGGGGCTGACCCCGTTCCGACCACTCCGCCCCATGATGACCACCAGACCGACGCCCGGAATGGGGTCTGTCCCCCCCAGGCACCCACACAGACGGGGACAGCCCCCAGCGCGGGAGCTTCCTCGCCAACTCCTCCCTCCGCTACCGGCCGCGATGGGGACAGTCCCCTGGTCGGCACGATAGGCCTGGGGATTGACGCGGGGGGGACTTATACCGACTGTGTCCTGTATGACCTGGACCACCGCCGGGTCATCGCGAAGGCGAAGGCCATCACGACTCACCACAACCTGATGCTGGGGATTGACGAGGGATTGCAGGCGCTGACATTGCCTGACCCGGCGGCAGTTCGTGTCGTGGCGCTGTCCACGACGCTGGCGACCAACTCCATCGTCGAGGGCAAGGGCGGGCGGCCTGGCGCCATCATCATGTCGCCGCTGTCCGCGCCCGGTCAGGACATCAACTGGCGGCCCCTGCGGCACGTCGCCGGGGCCATGGACATCCGCGGGGATGAACTGGAGCCCCCCGACCGGGACGAGATCGCGCAGGCTGTCCGCGACCTGCTGACCGAGGGCGTGGATGCCTTCGCCGTCTCCGGGTATGCCAGCGTCCGCAATCCGGGCCACGAGCTGCTGGTGCGCGAGGTCATTCGCGCCCACTGCTCCCTGCCCGTGATCTGCGGGCATGAGCTGTCCCAGCGCCTGGACTACCTCGCCCGCGCCAACACGGCCATCCTGAACGCCCGGCTGCTCAGCGTCATCGGCAAGCTGCTGGAGGCGGTCAAGCAGTCGCTGGCCGGTCTGGGCATCGCGGCGCCGGTCATGGTCGTGAAGGGCGATGGCTCGCTCATCAACGAGCAGACGGCGCGGGAGCGGCCGGTGGAGACCGTTCTGTCCGGCCCGGCGGCGAGCGTGTCCGGGGCCCGGCACCTCACGGACATCACCGAGGGCCTCGTCTTCGACATGGGCGGCACCACCACCGACAGCGCGGTGCTCAGCCAGGGGATGGCCCGCCTGCACCCCGAGGGCGCGCTCGTCGGCGGCTGGCGCACGAGCGTCGAGGCCGCGCAGATCAACACCATCGGCCTGGGCGGCGATAGCCACATCGCGTTCAATGCCGACCGGGACCTGCTCATCGGCCCGCGCCGCGTGCTGCCGGTCTGCTACCTGATGGCGCAGAACCCCCAACTGGTGCCCAGCCTGCGCCGCATTGACCCCCGCTTCATCACCAACCGCACCAGCTCACAGCCGCTGGAGTTCTTCCGCCTCGGCCGCGACCACGAAGACGCGCCCTTGCCCGAGCGCGATCTGCGGATGGTGGCCGCCCTGCAGGAGGGGCCGCTATCACGCGAGGACCTGGCGCGACGGCTGGGGCTCGTGGAGGCCTCGCTGCTGCGGACCGCCCACCTGGAGGACCTGGGCTTCGTCCAGCGCTCCTCGCTGACCCCCACCGACCTGCTGCACGTCACCGGCGAGTTCACGCACTGGGACGTGGCAGCCGCCCGGCTGGCCCTGGACATCTTCGCCGAGCTATACGGCGCCGACCCGGACGAGATCATCGAGCGCGCCCGGGACGAGATCGTCCGGCGACTGTGCCTGCAACTGGTGCGCCACGTGGCCGACCGCGACCTCGGACCGGCAGGGGCGGGCGCCGGCCCTGGCATGGCCGAGTACCTGCTGGACCTGGCGCTGTCGGACAGTGCCACGGGCCCCCTGCAGTTGACGTTCACCTACAACGACACGATCGTGGCCCTGGGGGCGCCGGTGCATCCGTTCTTCCCCGAGGTCGCCCGCCGCCTCAACGCCCGGCTCGTCATCCCCGAGCACGCCGAGGTCGCCAACGCCATCGGGGCGGTCGCCAGTGAGGTCGTCGTGCGCGAGAAGACCGTGGTGCGCCCCGGCGAGCTGTCGGCGTACGTGGTGCACTCCCGGCAGGGCAAGCGTGAATACGAGAAGCTGGAGACGGCGCTCGAGGCGGCCAAGCAGGAGGCGCGAGAGCTGGCCGTGGAGCGCGCCAGCCGCTCTGGCGCGGCGTCACCGAAGCTGCGGCTGGATGTGGATGAGCGGCGGGGCCTGCTGGCCGACGGCCAGGAGGAGCTGATCGAGGTCGTCATCGAGGCCACGGCGTCGGGGCGGCCCCTGCTGGAGGTCGCGACGTAGGGGGGTGTTCTCCCTCCGGTCCAGGAGGGGCAGGGCGCAGTCAACACGTGTCCGGGGGTCTGCCAAGATCATGCCCCATCGCCTGCTGTGTCCGTTGGCACTCCTTCTCCTGGCCGCGCCATGGGTCGCCGCGCGTCCGACTGTCCTCGAAGACGGTGAGCGCTTCACCGTCACCGGCCAGGCCTACCGGGTCGTCTTCGCCCGCGCCAGCGCGGAGGTGTCGTACGAGCTGCGCGATGCGGCCGGGGCCTGGCAGCCCGTGGCCGCCACGCCCCGCGACACCGTCAGCGCCCTGAACGCCGACGGCGGACTGATGGAGGCCGGTCGCCAGCGCGCGACATGGGAGACGACCACGGGTGCCGACTATGTGGCCGTCAGCCGTCGGACGCGCCTCGGCCTCACCGGCCGGCTTACCGTCCAGACGGAGTACCTTTGCAGCGATGGCGGCGTGCTGGTCGGCTATCGCGTCCAGGGCGCCCCTGCTGCGGGCACGTACTGGTCGCCGCCCCGATTTGGCCTGCGCCCGGCGGATTGGGACAGCTATGCCTTCTACGGCCCCGACGGTCGGCGCCATGCCGGGCCCCTGGCGGCCCTACAGCCGCTCCCGGCCTATGCGGGTGTGTCGCCGTGGGGCGCGCAGGGCGACACGGTGCCCCGGCTCGATCCCCGCCACCCGCTGCTGATGATCCGCTCGGCGGCGCGCCCCCAGGGCCTCGGTGTGGTGTACGTGGACTACGACGGCGCCTGGCAGGGGGCCAGCGGCTTCATCCAGCGGCATACGCCAACGGCGCTCTTCTTCTACTCGGGCATGTCCCCGGCGACCGATGACCGCGTGCGCTGGGCGTGGCTGGCGCCGTTCGCCGCCCTGGACGCGCCGGCCGAGGCAGCTCACGTCGAGGCACTGCTGCGTCAGGGCGAGGCCCTCGTGAAGTCCTACACACCCCCGACAACGACGATACCCGAGGACTGGCTCAAGCCCGTTCCCGACTTCCCGACCGCGCTGCGGCGTACCGCCCCCGTGTCGGACATCCGCGAGGCCGCCGTCTACACGATCAACGAGTCCATCACCTCAGCCGAGGGGATCGAGCTGGCGCGCAAGGCGGGCTCAGATGTCCTGATCCGGGCCTGGTTCAAGTGGGGCGGGGCTCCCAAGGTGAGCCAGTGGCAGGACCTGCCGACTCAGGCCCACGCCCTCGGCGCCCTGTTCGGCGGGGGCATCACCTGCAGCGCCCTGTATGACACGGAGAATGGCCTGACGCCCGAGGAGATAGCCGACATGGCGACCCGCGGGCCTGACGGGCAGTTCGTGGACGCCTGGGACACCCCCGGCCTGCGCCATGGGTCACTGTCGAGCCCTGCCTATCTCGACTACCTGTTCCGCTGGTGCCGCGAGCAGATGGACGCCGGGGCTGATTATCTGTTCATGGACGAGACCACCGCGGCACTCAGCGAGCGGGAGGGCTATGACGACCACTCGCTACGCGACTTACGCGCCTACCTGCTGCACGACTGCGCGCAGACGCAGGGCTGGAAGCCTGATGACCCACGCTGGCGGGACACGTGGGGAGTGCCACTGGACAACCGCCAGGTCTGCCCCGATGGCACCATGGCTTCCTTCGACTACCGGGGCTACCTGCGCGCGCTGGGCATTGTCGAGAAGCCCAACCAGGAGCGGAACAAGCTGACGCTCCTGTGGCGGCAGTTCCGCAGCTTCCGGGACGACCGCGCCTGGAAGGCGCTGACCGACCGGATGCGCGAGTACGCCCGGGCGCAGGGCCGCCGGCTGCTCATCAGCGGCAACGGCCTGGTCAAGTACGTGGACTTGCAGGTACTGGGGGTCTGGGGCAACTGGCGGGTGCGGGACGGCCATGTGGACCTGTCGGAGAGCCTCATGCCCCACTGGCGGAGCCTGGTGGAGCGGGGCGTAGCGGCGGCCGGGAAGCCGGTGCCGGTGGTGCTGTTCCATGACTGGGGCTTCGGCGAGCCCCCCTTCCCCTGGCTGGCCGTGCCGCCGCCGGACCGCGAACTGTGGATGCGCACGCGCGGGGCCGAGATCTACGCCGCCGGGGGCTTCTTCGCCTTCCCGGTGCTCGGTCCGTTCCACTGCAATGCCGCCGAGGACGGCACGCTGGGCTGCATCGCCTCGCAGGCTGCCTTCTACCAGGCCCACCGCGACCTGTACCTCCAGGGCCGCTACCTGGGCTGCGAGCGGTTGACCTCGGACACCGACCGCCTCAGCCTCGCCGCCTGGTGGCACCCGGAACGCCAGGCCCTGCTGGTGCATGTCATCAACCGTGCGGCCGAGGGCGCGGCGCTGACGCCGCGCCAGGTCATCACCATCCGCTTGCCGCTCACTGTCGCGCCCACCACGGCCACGGTCATCTCCCCCGACGCGCCCGGTGAGACCCCGGCACGGTGCCGCCTCGCGGGCAAGGCCCTGGAGCTGACGCTGCCCGTGCTGCAGGCCTATGATGTCGCCATCCTGCAGTATGGGGCAGAGCCGGACCTGACGGCTCTCGCCGACCCGATCTACGCGCGCCCGACGCCGCGGTGGGGTCGCCCCGAGCGCAGTGAGTTCCGAGTGGGCCCGGGGGGCGCAGTCGGGAATGTCTCCGACCTGGTGTCCTACCTGCAGGGGCTGCTGCACACGGAGTTGCGCAACCCGCCCACGTTCCTGGTCCGCGCGGAAGCGCCAGGGAAGCTGGAGGTGCATGTCCGCGCCGTGGCGGCTGCCGGGGCGCGGCTGGAGTACCGGGTGGACGGCGTGATGGTCCAGACGGTGGACCTGCCCGACCTGGACGGCAAGAACGACGGCGGCGTGCTGGAATACAACCGGACGGTGTCGTTCGACATCCCGGCGGGGGAGCACAAGCTCACCGTGGACAATGTGGGGGGCGACTGGGCCGTGATTGACTGGTACGGCTTCCGGGGCAAGCTCCTGGAGGCCCGTTAGTGCCGCCCCCGAGGCTGCAAGAGCACTGGCTGACGCGCGCGTGGAGGGCCTTCGACCTGTGGTTCTTCGGGCCGTCCGCAGAGTCTGTCACCCGCACGCGTGGTCAGGAAGCCGAGGACCTCGCGGCCCGCTACCTGCAGGCCAAGGGCTACAGCGTCCTGGAGCGCAACTGGAAATGGCACCGGGGGGAGCTGGACCTGGTCTGCCTGCACGGGGAGTGCGTGGTCGTGGTCGAGGTGAAGTCCTCGCGGGCCGACGAGGCCTACCATGCGGCGGACCGCGTCGGGCCGACCAAGCGCCGCCAGCTCTGCAGGCTGACCGAGCACTTCCTCAAGCAGCGGCGCTGGCTGGGCCGTCCGGTGCGGATAGATGTGGTCGAGGTGACGTTCGACAAGGACGGGCAGCCGACCATCCGCCACCTGGAGGCGGCCGTGACCGAGGCACGGCGGCGCTGAGGCCGCGAGCCTCGGGGGAACGGGCCGATGGGCCCCAAGGGCAGAGCGGAATAGTGCGGGCTTCCAGCCCGCCCATGGCCAGCGCGGGCTGGAAGCCCGCACTACCTCCCTTGTCGGTCTGACAGCAGCCCCCCATGCGCCCCGGGCCGGTGCCTTGACAGGGGCGGCGCAGCAATCTACACTCTCCTCAAGCGGGCTCCCCCCAAGAGGGAGCCCTTGTTCGCCTATTGCGGGCGTGAGGACACGCCCGTCCACGCGGGATGTGGCCTCTCCACCCCGGAGCCATGTGCCGTCCATACGAGGTGCCTCCATGACCATCACCGAGAAACTGCTGGCCCGTGCCGCCGGACTGGACGCCTGCAAACCGGGCGACTTTGTCACCTGCAAGCTGGACCTGGTGCTCGCTAACGACATCACCGCCCCCATCGCCATTGACCAGTTCTTCGAGATCGGGGCCACCGAGGTCTTCGACCGCGACAAGATCGCGCTGGTGGCCGACCATTCGACCCCGACCAAGGACATCAAGGCCGCGCAGCTGGTCAAGAAGATGCGCGACTTCTCGCGCCAGATGGGCCTGACGAACTTCTACGAGGGCTGCCATGGCGGGATCGAGCACATCATCCTGCCGGACTTCGGGCTGGTGCTGCCCGGCGATGTCGTCATCGGCGCGGACAGCCACACCTGCACGTACGGGGCGCTGGGGGCCTTCTCGACGGGCGTGGGCTCCACCGACGCCGGCGCTGCCATGGCTACCGGCGAGATCTGGTTCCGCGTGCCCGAGAGCATGCGCTTCTCCTTCTCCGGCCCCAAGAACAAGTGGGTCACGGGCAAGGACCTGATCCTGTACACGATCGGCCAGATCGGCGTGGACGGCGCGCGCTACCGGGCGATGGAGTTCGTGGGCGATACCATCGAGGCGCTGCCGATGCATGAGCGCTTCACGATCTGCAACATGGCCATCGAGGCCGGGGGCAAGTCCGGGATCATTGCCCCGGACACGACCACGGAGGCCTGGGTGGCACCGCGCGCGAAGCGCCCGTATACCATGATGGCCAGCGACCCCGACGCGGAGTATGTCGAGACGTTCGACTGGCAGACCCCCGACATCGAGCCGCAGGTGAGCTTCCCGCACCTGCCCGAGAACGCCCGGGGCCTGTCGGAGGTCGGGGAGGTCAAGATAGACCAGGCGGTCGTCGGGGCCTGCACCAACGGGCGGCTGGAGGATCTGCGCCTGGCGGCCGAGGTGCTCCAGGGGCGGCAGGTGGACCCGAACGTGCGCTGCATCATCATCCCGGGCAGCCAGGAGATCCACCTGCAGGCCACGCGCGAGGGCCTGGTGGAGCTGTTCCTGGAGGCCGGCTGCGTGTTCAGCCCGCCGACGTGCGGCCCGTGCCTGGGCGGCCACATGGGCATCCTGGCCGAGGGCGAGCGCGCCATCGCCACCACCAACCGGAACTTCGTGGGCCGGATGGGTCACCCGGCCAGTGAGGTGTACCTGGCGAATCCGGCCGTGACGGCCGCCAGCGCCATCCTGGGGCGGATCGGCGGGCCGGAGGAGTTGTAGGGGAGAAGCGAACTGCAATGAAGATGAGCAGTAGAGGGGTCATCACTGTACCCAAGGCGCTGCGAGAGCAGTTCGGTCTGCTGCCGGGAGGCGACGTGGAGTGGGTGGACACAGACGCAGGGCCACTGCTGCGGCGTAAGGCGTCGCCAGACGAACAGGAAGTGGACAGGCGAGAGGCGAAAAGGCGAGCTATCGAGGCAATCAACCACGCTGCCGGCGCGTGGCGACTTGAGGACCATCCGGAACTGCTCAACGAAGAGACGCTGCAGCGTTGGCGTCGTTGCCTTGGGGGAGGGACGGAGTTCCGTCTGTCGCCCACTGAGTACGCACAATGGCGGCGACGTGTTGAGGAAGAGAGGCGCACACCCATGCCCATCACAGGCACAGCACACAAGTTCGGCGACCATGTAGATACCGATGTCATCATCCCGGCCCGGCACCTGGGCACGACCGACCCGGCGGAGCTGGCCTCGCACTGCATGGAAGACATTGACGCGGAGTTCATCAAGCGCGTGCAGCCCGGCGACGTCATGGTCGCGGGCCGCAACTTTGGCTGCGGGTCCTCGCGCGAGCATGCCCCCATCGCCATCCAGGCCGCCGGGGTGTCGGTCGTCATCGCCGAGACCTTCGCGCGCATCTTCTACCGCAATGCGCTCAACATCGGCCTGCCGATCGTCGAGTCGGCGGAAGCCGCGGCCGGGATCAGGGCCGGCGACCAGGTCGAGGTGGACCTGGAGGGCGGGACGATCAAGAACCTGACCACCGGCCAGGCGTTCACCTTCGCCCCGCTGGTCGGCGCGGCCCAGGACCTCATCCAGGCCGGCGGGCTGGTGGCACTGACCAAGCAGAAGCTGGCAGCGAGGGCGTAGGCGTACCCGATCACCAGAGACGGACGGGGGTTGAAACCCCCGCCTATCAGAACCGTCCCTACGGGACGGGGAAGGGGCGTCCCGGAGGGACGCTTCGGCAAGGCGGGCCCTTCAGGGCCCGATGGGGTCCGGGGGTTGGGATCTGCAGCATGGCCTTACCAGTCGTCGCGATAGTCGGTCGCACCAACGTCGGGAAGTCATCCCTGTTCAACCGCCTCGTCGGACGGAAAATGGCGGTCGTGGAGGACTTCCCCGGCGTCACGCGCGACCGCCTTTATGCCGAGGCCGAGATGGATCAGCGCCAGGTGCTGCTCGTGGACACCGGCGGGATCGTCGGCGGCGAGGGGGACGAACTGTTCGCCCGGGTCAAGGGGCAGGCGGCCACGGCCTTGAAGCAGGCCGACGTCATCGTCATGATGGTGGACGGCCGGGAAGGCCTGACGGGACTGGACCACGAAGTGGCGGACATTGTCCGGCGGTCGGGTAAGCCGTACGTGCTGGCCGCCAACAAGATGGAGAAAACCTCGCTGGACTCGGAGGCCTTTGCGGAGTTGCGGCTGGGGCTGCCGATTGACATCTCGGCCATGCACGGGCGGGGGCTGCAGGAACTGGTCGAGGAGGTCGAGGAGCTGCTGCCGCCCGAGGAGCCGGCGGAGGCCGAAGCCGAGCAGGCGCTGGCGGTGGCGATCATCGGCCACCCCAATGTCGGCAAGTCGGCGCTGACGAACGCCATCCTCGGCGAAGAGCGCGTCATTGTCAGCGATCTGCCCGGCACGACCCGCGACTCCATTGACACGGTCTTCGAGCGCGAGGGAGAGCGCTGGCGGCTGATTGATACGGCGGGGCTGCGCCGCCGGGGCAAGCGCCAGGACACGGAGTTCTATACCAGCCTGCGGACGCTGCGCTCCCTGTCGCGAGCGCAGGTCGCGGTGGTCGTGGTGGATGCATATGAGGGGCCCAGCGCCCAGGATGCGCGCGTGGCCGGCGAGGCGCACGAGGCGGGACGCGCGATGGTCGTGGTGGCCAACAAGTGGGACCTGCTCAAGCAGTACGCCCAGCCGAATGAGGACCATCCGGAACTGAGCCCGCAGAAGGCCGAGAAGGCCCTCAAGAGCGATCTGCAGCGCCTGATCGGCCAGGAGATGCCCTTCGCCTCGTATGTGCCGCTCGTGTTCACCAGCGCCGTGACCGGGGAGGGGCTGCCGGAGTTGCTGCAGACGGTGCGGCAGGTGGCGGACAACTTCCGCCGCCGCATCGAGACAGGCAAGCTCAACCGCACGATCCGCGATGCCCTGGCCCGTCATGCGCCCCCGACGCGCAAGGGGAAGCAGCTCAAGATATACTACGCAACACAGGTACGGGCCGAACCACCCACCTTCGCGCTGTTCGTGAACGACCCGCAGCATGTCCATCTGTCGTACGAGCGCTACCTGGTGAACGTGCTGCGCCAGGAGTACGACTTCACCGGCACGCCGATCCGCATCTTCTGGCGCGCGCGCCGGCGGGAGGATGAGGAACGCTGAGCAACCCGTCTGTCGGTGTGGCGGCGATCATCGGCAGCTACCTGTTCGGCGGCGTCCCGATCGGGCTGCTGGTCGGGCGCGCTAGGGGCATTGACGACATCCGCAAGTACGGCAGCGGCAACATCGGGGCCAGCAACGTGCTACGGGTGATCGGCGTCAAGGCCGGGCTGTTCGTGTGGGCCATGGATGCCATGAAGGGGCTGCTGCCGGTGGTGGTGGCCCGCTACGCCGTGTTCCCGATGGTGGAGCCCGTGCCGGGCACAGGGGTCGTGGCGGGGGCGCCGGAGCGGCTGTGGTGGCTGGCGGCGGTGGCGCTGGCGGCGATGGTCGGGCACTGCTTCTCGCCCTATCTGAAGCTCACCGGGGGCCGGGGGGTGTCCACCAGCCTCGGCGTGATCCTCGGGCTGGACTGGCGCGTGGGTGTGATCTGCTTTGCCTGCTGGGTGGCCATCGTGGCCGTCACCCGCTACATCTCGCTGGGCTCGATGATCGCGTGTGCGCTGGCGGCGCCGATCCTGTGCCTGTTTGGCGCACCGGCTCCCTTCGCCGTGGCCATCGCGCTGGTGGCGCTGGTCGTCATCATCCGCCATATCCCCAACATCGGGCGCCTCCTGGCCGGCACCGAGCGCAAGATCGGCCAGAAGGAGCGCCCTGCCTCCGACACTGAGAGCGCATCGTGAGTAGTTCACAGCCCATCACTGCGGTGCTGGGGGCCGGGGCCTGGGGCACCACCCTCGCCTGCTTGCAGGCCGGGAAGGGCCGCAAAGTGCGGCTGTGGGCCCGGCGGCCGGAGTTCGCGGCGCAACTGGCGAGAGAGCGCGAGAACCGCGACTACTTGCCCGGCACTCCGCTGCCGGAGGCGGTCGCGGTCACCGGAGACTTGCGGGCGGCGCTCGAGGCTGCCGGTCAAGTGATCGTCGCAGTGCCCTCCCACGGGCTGCGGGAGGTCATGGGCCAGGCTGTCCCCCACCTCGCGCAGGGCGCGCTGGTCGTGTGCGCCACGAAGGGCCTGGAGCGGCCGTCCGGGCGGCGCATGAGCCAGGTGCTGGACGAGACGCTGGAGGACCGGGCGCCCCGCATCGTGGCGTTGTCGGGGCCCAACCTGTCGGCCGAGATCATCGCCGGGGAGCCCGCCGTCAGCGTGGCTGCCTCGGACGATATGGCGGCAGCCCTGGAGGCCCAGGAGTTGTTGTCAAATAGCCTCTTCCGCGTCTACACCAATTCTGATATAATAGGTGTCGAGCTTTGTGGGGCGATCAAGAACGTGATCGCCATCGGGGCGGGGATCGGCGACGGTCTGGGTTTTGGCAACAACGCCAAGGCTTCGTTGCTGACGCGGGGGATGGCGGAAATGAGGCGTCTGGGGCTGAAGCTGGGGGCCCAGGCGGACACCTTCGCCGGTATCGCGGGCATGGGTGATCTCATCGCCACCTGCCACAGCCACCATAGCCGTAACTGGACTGTGGGCTACCGCCTGGGGCGGGGTGAACGCCCCGACGAGATCACCGGTAGCCTGCACAGCGTGGCCGAGGGCATCTTCACAACCTTTGCGGCTCGCGACAAGGCGCGTGAGGTCGGGGTGGAAATGCCAATCACCGAGACGTTGGCGCGGGTCCTGGCGCAGGAGATCCCGCCTGCCGAGGCCGTGAAGTACCTGATGGCGCGGCGCTGGCGGGCGGAAGAGGAGTAGCGATTCAGGCTGACCTGTGGTCAGTCGGGATATCGGACCGGGCTGGCGAGCGGCTGCGGATATCACAGTTGGGAGGGCTCAAAGATGGCCGCAACGATGGGCAAAGCCGATGTCGCGGACATGGTCGCCGAGAAGACCGGCCTGAGCAAGAAGGATGCCGCTGCCGCACTGGAAGCCTGCATGGGCGTGATCACCGCCGCGCTCAAGCGGGGAGACAAGGTCCAACTGACGGGCTTCGGGGTGTTCGAGGTCCGCACGCGCAAGGCGCGCAAGGGCAAGAACCTGCGCACCGGCGCGACGATTGACATTCCGGCGAGCAAGGTGCCTGCCTTCAAGGCGGGCAAGGGGCTCAAGGACGCCGTCAAGTAGCATCGGCAGCAGCCGGCAGACGTCAGGGCACCACTTCGGGCGGTGTCGGCGGAATGACTGCCGGTCAAGAGTGTCGGGGCGTGGCGCAGTTTGGTTAGCGCGTTGGACTGGGGGTCCAAAGGTCGCTGGTTCGAGTCCAGTCGCCCCGACCATATTCTTCCTGTTAGTGACGCAGGCCAACAGGCGCCCAGGACCATAGCGGCCCTGGGCGTTTGTGGTTTGAGGTGCGGGCGTCTCGGCCTCCACGCCTCTGCGGGCTGGAAGCCCGCACTACGGGCCGGTGGCGGGCTGGAAGCCCGCACTACAGACTGTACGACAGAAGGGTTCCCTCCTCATGCCCAACTCCCCCGAACTGCTCGAGCAGACCTACAACCGCTACATGAAGCATGTCAGCCCCGGCATGGCCACGATCGTCCGGTTCATGGGTTTTGAGACGGTCGAGTGGCGCTCCGAGGGCTGCTATGTGTACGGCCCGGAGGGCGAGAAGTACCTGGACTGCCTCGGCGGCCCCGGGGTGTTCACCTTCGGCCATCGCCATCCACGGATCGTCGAGGCAGTGTCGCGGCAACTGCAGGAGATGCCGCTGTCCTCTCACCTGCTGCTCGACCCGGTGCTGGCCGAGGCGGCCGAGGCTGTCGCCGGGATCGCCCCCGGGGACCTGCAGTACTCGTTCTTCTGCAACTCGGGCGCGGAGGCCATCGAGGGGGCGCTGAAGATCGCCCGCATGTACACGCGCCGTCCGCACTTCGTCTGCGCCGTCAATGGCTTCCATGGCAAGACCTTCGGGGCGCTGAGCGCTTCGGGGCGCGACACGTACAAGACGCCGTTCGAGCCGCTGCTGCCGGGCTTCACCCACGTGCCCTTCGGCGACACCGAGGCGCTGCGGGCCGCGGTCAACGACCAGACGGCCGCGGTGCTGCTGGAGCCGATCCAGTGCGAGGCCGGGATCATCGTACCGCCGGAGGGCTACCTCCGGGCCGCGCGCGAGATCTGCGACGCCGCGGGGGCGCTGCTGATCCTCGACGAGATCCAGACCGGCTTCGGGCGCACCGGCGCGACCTGGGGCTGTGACCACGAGGGCGTGGCGCCCGACATGATGACCCTGGGCAAGGCGCTGGGGGGCGGCGTGGTGCCGGTGGGCGCGTTCATGGCCCGCCCGGAGATCTGGGAAGTGTTCCACGACAACCCCTACATCCACA
This sequence comes from bacterium, assembly GCA_021372615.1. Classification (NCBI taxonomy): domain Bacteria; species bacterium. Next base: position 39,582 of record JAJFUB010000150.1, read on the forward strand.
CCACGACGTTCGGCGGCAACCCCCTGGCCTGTCGGGCGGCCATCACCGCCGTGCAGGTGCTGCAGGAGGAGGGCATCGCCGAGCTGTGCCGCGTGCGCGGCGCCGAACTGCTGGCAGGGATTGGGCAGGTGGCCGCGGAATATCCGGAGTTGGTCAGAGAGGTGCGCGGCAAGGGTTTGCTGGTCGGCGTGGAGTTCGCCGACGCCGACATTGGCAACCTGGTCATCGCGGGCCTCGCCCAGGAGCACATCCTGACGGCGTTCACGCTCAACCGGCCGGAGGTCTTCCGGCTCGAGCCCCCGGCGGTCATCACCAGCGACGAGATCGCCATGGTGGTCGCGGCGTGCGGCCGGGCCATCCAGTCCACCAAGGAACTGCTGCAGTTGTAGCGTTCCGACGAACACCGAGGTGTGGCGATGCCGCAACTGCGACGCGCGCTTCTGCTGATGCTGCCGCTGGTCTTCCTGGCCGGCTGTGGCTGCCGGCGCCATGCGTCGGGGGAGCAGGGCGTCACGCCCCCCAAGGCGCTTCCCGTGCGTCTGACGCACGTGCTGTGCTATCACCACCTGACCACGACCCCCAAGAGCGTCTACGACGTCAAGCCCGCCGACTTCGAGGCGCAGTTGCAGACCCTCAAGTCCGGCGGCTACCAGACCATCACCTGCAAGCAACTGGCCGACTATCTGGCCAACACCCAGGACATCCCCGAGAAATCAGTCATCATCTCCTTTGACGATGGGCGCGCCAGCGTGCTGTCGGTCGCCAAGCCGCTGCTGGACAAGTTCGGCTTCCAGGCGGTGCTGTTCGTCAACCCCGGCAGCGTCGGCGCCAAGAACTACCTGAGCTGGGACGATCTGAAGGCCCTGGCGCAGGCGGGCTACGAGATCGATTCGCACACCCAGTCGCACCTGAACCTCACCCGCAAGCCCAAGAACCTGACGATGGTGCAGTTCCAGGAGAAGGTGCGGGCGGAGATCGAGGACTCCTACGCGGCCATCGAGGAGCACCTGGGCCAGGCGCCCGTGGCGCTGGCTTACCCGTTCGGCAACTATGACCTGTTCGTCATGCGCGCCACGAAGGAAGCGGGTTACCGGCTGGGGCTGAGCATTGACCCCGGCGCCATAGACAACCGCAGCGATCCCTGGGCGCTGCCGCGCAAGATGATCGTGGACGGGACCTCGGCCAATACCTTCGCACGGAACCTGGAGACCGAGCCGCTGCACCTGACCGGCGTCCGGCCGGGCCTGGGCGTGCGGATCAACTCCCGGGCGTACACGTTCACCGCCGGCCTGGCCGACGCGGACGCCGCGGAGTCGCTGGAAGTCGAGGGGGGGCGCGGCGCGAAGCTGAAGGTTGACGCGACGACGAGGCAACTGACGCTGACCAGCCGGCTGAACCGGGGCGCGAACCTGATCCGGCTGCACTCGCCAGGCCCACCGCGACGCGAGGCCGCCTGGATCGTTGTGTGTGATGTGGCCGAGTAGGGTGGCACGGCGCCACCTGTCCGCTCGACTCGACGTCCCTTGCTGATCCCTATGGCCTACGAACCTCCACCCCTGATCTCGCACGAGGCGCCGCGCAGCCGGCGGCGCCGGCGGCGTGCCCAGCAGCAATCCAGCTGTTGCTGTTGCCTGGTGGTAGCGCTGGCGCTGCTCGTGGCGCTGATCGCGTGGCGGGGGCCCATCTTCTCCGTCTTCAGCCGCCACCACCATGATGCCGCGAAGCCCGGCTCGGCCGCCTTCCCCCTGGAGCTGTCAACGGACGCCGCCAGCTACCTCCGATACAGCATCGTGCGACTCTCGGCGACGCTGGTGGATGCGCGGGGCAACAGGCTGAGCACCACGACGACCCCGCCCGAGGTCACCGTGACTCGCGACGGCCAGGTCGTGACCACGATCGGCGACTTCAGCGCCATCACGCCCCGCTATGACCGCAGCCAACAGGCCTACGTCGCCTGCTGGCCCGTGCCGTGGAACTGTCCGGCCGGCGAGTACGTCGCTGAGGCCCGCATGGCCGTGACCGACCCGGCGTCGTGGACGTGGGACACCGAGGAGACGAGACGGCAGAAGCGCCGCGAGCGGCGCAAGCAGGCCGAAGAGATAGCCCCCACAGGAGAGACCTGGTGCGTGGCGCGGACCCGCTTTGCCATCACCGGTCTGGCACCCCGGACCGACATCCCCAAGGGCACGTGCGTGGCCACCTGGGAACCGGACTTCCGCGCCAGCGGCATCCGCAAGCCGGACGGCACCATGGGTGACTGGCGCGCGATGTTCGACTGGTGTGACTTCATGGGCGCCGACACCTTCTGGTTCCGCGGCGCCGTCACCGAGGTGTATGAGGGGAACCTGTCCCTGGATCGCCCCTTCAACCAGGGGAACATCAGCGTCATCCCGCAGATGGCGGCCGAGGCCAAGCACCGTGGCCTGCGCTTCGGCACCTGGGCTTCGGCGTACTCGACGTACCCGACCCGATCCAACGCAGGGAAGCCGAAGTACGACTACGCCCAGGACATCTCCCGTGGCTCGGGCGCCATCCGCAGCCTCGATTTCATCTCGCTGTTCGACCGCCGGCGCATCAACCACATCGCCAGCTTCTTCAGCCAGATGCAGGCCGATCCGAACGTGGACTACCTGGGCCTCGACTACATGCGCAGCGACCGCGGCGGCTACGAGATGGTGGACCGCTTTGTCCAGGAGATGCCGCTGCGTCTGCCTGCCGGCTTCTCCCAGTGGAGCCGCGGCCGCCGCTGGAGCTACGTAGCCCAGAAGGCGGAGCAGGAGTGGCAGAAGGACCCGCGCTTCTACGACGCCTGGAACTGGTACCGGGCCCACACCGGGGCCGAGAACGTGCGCGACATGATCGCCCAGTCCCAGCTCAAGAAGCCCCTGTGGATCTTCGTGTTGAGCTGGTGGCACGGCAAGCAGCACGGGCAGGACCCGATCATGTTCACCGATGCCGGCGTCGGGCTGCTGGCGCCGATGCTCTATCAGGTCCCCAACCGCCTGCACTTCGACACCATGGTCCGCGACTGGAATGAGTACCTGGCCGCCGGTCAAGTGAACCTGTGCCCCGGCGACCAGGTGGACTTCTACTGGCACCAGAAGACCCTCCGGCCCGCCGCACCGGAGGAGTTCTACGACCGGATCATCACCGCCCACGGGGCCAAGGGCAAGGGCTACCTGCAGGGCGGCCTGACCCTCGGGGCCTTCCTGCACGACATCAACCGGGCCCAGAGCCCGCACCCGACGTGGCCGCACCGGGGGACCGAGTGGGCGCTGGCGGGCGGGGCGGCGTTCTCGACGATCCGCATGGACTGGCGCGTGTTCCCGCTGGTGGCCAAGCTGGAGATGCCGGCCTCGGCGCTGCTGAACACCACCGTCGAGGGGCAACTCACGATCCAGAACGTGGTCAAGAAGCCCGTGAACCGCATCACGCTGTCGCTGGAGAAGACCGAGGGCGTGGAGCTGGCGGGGCCGCTGGAGTCCATCTCGCTGCGCGGCGGCGACACGATCATCAAGAAGGTCCCCGTGCGCATCAAGGGTGGACACGGCGACCGCGCCAACCGGCTGATGGCCTGTGTGCGCATCCGCTGGCCCGATGATGACTACGGCCCGGACGTCCGCCGCGACCTGCAGCCGATGATACTGGTGATGGATTACGTGCAGGGGAAGTGACGGCAGGGATCAGGGATCAGGGATCAGGGGTCAGGGATGGGGGGAGCAGGCCGCGCGAACTACACGGTCAGGGATGTGGCAATGCGCATTTCCATTCTGTCTGATGAGATCTCGGTGGACCCCGTCGCCGCTTGCGAGTTGGCGGCCGATTGGGGCCTGAAGCACCTGGAGTTCCGGCTGTGGATGACCACCCGCGCGCCGAGTGGGATGAGCGAGGGGGACATGAAGCGGGTGCGGCAGGTCGCCGACGGCTTCGGGCTGGACTTCCCCTCCGTGTCGCCCGGGCTCTTCAAGATCAAGCTCGACGATCCGGCCTATGCAGCGCACTGCGGGGACTTCCAGCAGCAGTGCTACGACCTGGCCGAGGCGCTCGGAGCCGGGATCGTGGTGCTCTTCCCGCCGATCTGCGGCGACTATGCCCAGTGGGAGAACTGGCCGGCGCGCATCGTGGACGACCTGCGCCAGGCGGCCGAGAACGCCGCGCAGCGCGGGCTGGTGCTGGCCCTGGAGAACGAACCGATCTGCTACGGCGGCAGCGGCCCGGCCCTGGCGAAGCTGGTCGGGGAGATCGGCCACCCGAACCTGAAGGCCAACTGGGACCCCGGCAACCACTGCCATGCCACCGGGCAGGACTTCCGGGTGGGCTACGAGGCCCTCAAGCCCGTGCACCTGCATACCCATGTGAAGGACTACCGGCCCGGCACGAACCACGCGATCGTGCCCGGGGACGGCGACGTGGACTGGCTGGGCCAGTTGCAGGCGCTGCAGGCCGATGGCTACCAGGGGCTGCTGGTGCTGGAGACACACTTCCAGCCGAAGATCGCGGGGAGCCGGAACTGCGTGGAGCGGCTGCGGGAGCTGCTGGCGCAGATCGGCGAGGGGGCGGAGTAGTTGCCCGACCCGGCCGACCTCACCCGCCCCGGACAGGGCGAGTTCGACGCAGTAGCACAGTACTATGACCACCTGATGCGGACGGTGCCGTATGCGGGCTGGGTGGACTATGTCGAGGCGATCCTGCGGCGCTGGAAGGCCCACCCGAACACGGTGCTGGACCTGGCCTGTGGCACGGGACGGGTGGGGAGCGAGCTGCTGCGCCGGGGCTATGACGTCGTCGGGGCGGACCTGTCTGAGCCGATGGCGCGGGAGTGCAGCCGCCAGGCCCCGCCGCTGGCCGCCGTAGCCACTGACGCCCGTTGCCTGGCCCTCGCCGATGATACCTTCGACCTCGTCGTCTGCCTCTATGACAGCCTCAACTACATCCTGGAGCCGGACGACTTCCGCCAGGCCATGGCGGAGGCCCATCGGGTGCTGCGCAGCGACGGGCTGTTCGTCTTTGACATGAACACGATCCGCGCCCTGTCCACGGCAATGTTCACCCAGGCGAGCAGGACTGGCCCGGACCCGCTGCACTACGACTGGCAGGCCAACTGGGACCCGTGGACGCGCATCTGCCGGGTGGAGATGTGGTTCGGCTACCATGCCGATGGGGAGGTGCGCGAGTTCCGCGAGACGCACTACCAGCGCGCCTACACCAACCGGGAGATCGTGGGGGCGCTCGAGGCGGCCGGGTTCCGCCGCCACAAGTCGTATGACGCCTATCGCTTCACGCCGGTGACGCCGTGGAGCGACCGGGCCTACTATGTCGCGCGCAAGGAGTGACGTGCCCATGCGACGCCTCATCCCCGTGATCGTGGCGATGCTGTTGCTGGCGCTGCTGGCCGGCTGCGCCGGGAAGGTGACCAAGACGCCCGAGAGCACCACCCGCGCCTACCTCGCCCTGATGAAGGCCAGCAAGTGGCAGGACGCGGCCCTGCTGTGGGACTACGACGCCCAGGGGCGGGCCGGCAACGCGGACTGGGACACCTTCAGCACCAGCCAGCGCAAGCTCATCGTCAAGGAGTCCAAGTGGGCCGACCAGAAGGCCAGCTCGCTGGAGCAGTGGTCCTCACACTTCGCCGGTGACATCAAGATCGAGACGGTGGAGACGAGCGGCGACAAGGCGCACGCGGTGCTGAACGGCCAGGTGACGGGCCTCGACCTGGTCAAGGTCGGCGACGAGTGGCTCATCTCGGGGATGAACTGAGCGGACCGCAACGGCGTACACTCCGGCGGGCTCCCCGGCCCGCCCTTTGCGTGGGCCATGCCCTATGTCCCTGTCCTGGCGCCAGGCTGAAGAGATCATCGCCGCGGAGCGCGGGCGGTTCCTGTCACCCCGCGCGCCCATCCACGTCGCGCGCGCCCCGGCGCGGCTGGATGTGATGGGGGGCATCGCGGACTATTCGGGCTCGCTGGTGCTCGAGGGGACGCTGGCGCGGGCGGCCTATGCGGCCGTCCAGCCACGCCGCGACGGCAAGCTGCGGGCCATGAGCGTCGGCGTGACCGAAGCGCAGCCGGTCGAGATCAGCCTGGACGATCTGCTGACCCGCGGCCGGCCCAAGAGCTACCCGCAGGTGCGGAAGCTGTTCGGCGGGGCGGCGCGCTGGGCCGGCTATGTGCTGGGGACGCTGCACGTCCTGCAGCGCGAGGGCGTGGTAGCGCAGTGGCCGCATGGGCTGAACCTGCTGCTCCTCAGCGACATCCCCATCGGCGCGGGCGTGGCCTCATCGGCGGCCATCGAGGTGGCTGCGATGGTCGCCGTCACGGCGGCGTACGGTGTGGCCCTGGAGCCACTGCGCCTGGCGCAGCTCTGCCAGATGGTCGAGAACCGGGTTGTGGGTGCGCCGTGCGGGATCATGGATCAGGTCACCTCGGCGCTCGGACAGACCAACCGCCTGCTGGCGCTGTGCTGCCAGCCGTGCGAGGTCGAGGGCCTGCACCGGGTGCCGGAGGGCTACCAGTTCGTCGGGATCAACTCGGCAGTGAAGCACTCGGTGGGCGGAACGGCCTATGGCCGCGTCCGCTGCGCGGCCTTCATGGGCTACCGGATCATGGAAGACCTGCTCCCGGCAGGCGACTACGGGGGCTTCTGGTGCCGCGCCACTGCAGCGGAGTTCGCCGCGATCGAGGCGGAGCTACCGGTGGAGATGGTGGGGCGCGAGTTCCTCGCGCGCTATGGCCGCACGCGCGATGCCGTCACGGCCGTGCAGCCAGACATGGCGTACCCGGTGCGGCAGGCCTCGCGCCACCCGGTGCTGGAGAACGCCCGCGTCCGGCGCTTTGTGCAGTTGCTCGGCCGTGGCGATGAAGGCGCGATGCGGGCGGCGGGGAAGCTGATGCTCGAGTCACATGCCAGCTACTCGGCCTGCGGGCTGGGAGCGGACGAGACCGACCTGCTGGTCCGCCTCGTGCGCGAACGCGGCGCCGAGGCCGGGCTGCTGGGGGCGAAGATCACCGGCGGTGGCTCGGGCGGCACCGTGGCCGTGCTGATCCGCAACGAGGCCCGCCCGCTGCTGCGCGACATCACGCGCGAGTACCGCCGGCGCACCGGCCTCTCCCCCCTTCTGCTGACCGGCTCGACCGCCGGGGCGGCCCGGTGGGGGACGCGCACCATCTGACAACACGGGAGACAGGCCATGTCCATCCTGCGAGCCGCCGCCAGCGCCGTGCAACTGACCGACGAGGCTTTCCCCGGCACTGAGCCGGTCTTCGCCAAGGGGCACGAGGGCGAGTTCCGCGCGACCGCTCTCGTCGTCGAAGCCGAGACCCGCCTGTGCTTCATCTCCATAGACGCGCTGGTGCCCCCGACGTCCATGATCCGGGCGGCGGCGCGCCGCATCGCCGAGACAACCTCGATCCCGGCCGAGAACGTGCTGCTCTGCGCCACCCATACCCACAGCGGGCCGACGACCCACGACTCCTTCGGCGCCACGCCCAACCCCGAGTACAAGCGCCGCATGGAGGAGGGGGCTGTGCAGGCCGTGCAGCAGGCCTGCGCCATCCTCGATGACACCACGCGGCCGCCGGACGAGACGCAGGTGGAACTGCTGCTGGGTCTGAGCCAGGAGGCGACCATCGGCCGCAACAGCCGCCTGCTGCTCAAGGACGGCCAGATCGGCTGGTACAACTACGAGGCCGAGGACGCGGTGCGGCCGACGGGTCCGCATGATGTGAACGTGCCCGTGCTCGTGTTCCGACGGCCCGACGGCTCCGAGGCCGGCGTACTGCTCAACCACTCGGTGCACAACATCGGCGCGACCAACTGGGACGTGTTCTCCCCGGCCTTCTCCGGCCTGGCGCGCGGGGAGATCGAGCAGCGACACGGCACGACGGCCCTGTTCCTGCCGGGCGCCTTCGGCTCGAGCCACAACAACACCTACAACGGCGGGGGCCTGGAGCCCGCGGAACTCGTGGTCCGGCTCGTAGCCGCTGTCGAGGAGGGCCTCCAGAGCGCCCGTCCGTGCCTGTTCGGGCCGGTGCAGGTGCTACAGCGGCCCTTCGAGTATCGCCTGCGCGCGTTCGACGAGGCCCAGGCGGCGGCCGACGTGCGCCGCTACTCCGAGCGCTACTTCGGCGACCACGCGGAGGCCAATGATCGCATGTTCGCCTCGATGCGGGCCGAGATGATCTCCCGCCAGGGCGAGCAACGGACCACACTCCTGACGGTCATCCGCCTGGGCGAGGTCGCCCTCGTCGGCATCCCCGGCGAGATGTACGCCCGGCTGGGCCTGGACCTGCGCCGGCGCTCGCCCTTCCGCCACACCATCCTCGTCGGCCTGGGCAATGAGGAAATCGGCTACATCCCCGACCTGAAGGCGTACGAGGACGGCGGGTACCAGACGTGGGTCGGCTGGCACTGCTGCGTGGCCCCGGGCACGGGCGAGGCGATGGTGGAGCAGGCGCTGGAGATGCTGCAAGATGTCTTCGACGACCGCGGGGGGCCGGATGTCCCGGATGGTGCCTGCCGCGACCACGCGCCGACCATTCGCGAGCTGCGGGCGGACGACGGGCCGGCGCTGCAGCGGTTCTTCAACTCTTTGGCACCCCAGACGCGGCGCCTGTTCCGCCCGGCGGGCTGGAACATGAGCCTGCAGCAGTGCTCCGGCCTGTGCCGGCAGAGCGCGGACGGGGAGCGCTACGACCTGGTGCTGGAGGATCGCGGGCGGATCGTGGGCTGGTCGTTCCTGCAAGCCCTGGACCGCCCGGCGCCTTCGTTCGGCATCGGGCTCGCGGAGGCCTACCACGGCCGGGGCTATGGCCGGGAGCTGATGGGCCGGATCCTCGCCTGGGGGCGGGAGGCGGGCCGGACCGAGTTCGAGCTGACGGTCGTGCAGAGCAACGAGCGCGCCCAGCGCCTGTATGAGAGCTTCGGCTTCACCCGCACCGGGATGTGGCAGGGCTCGGACGGCCTGGACTACTACGAGATGCGGCTGACGCTGTAGCCCGGGGAAGCCGTCGGCGTCGACGATGTCACCTGGACGGCACATGTACAGACCCTAGGAGCCCCATGAAGACTGTCATCCTGCTGGCCGGCCATGCCACGCGCATGAGGCCGCTCACCACCTACCTGAACAAAGGCATGATCCCCCTGCGCGGCAAGCCGCTGCTCGAGCACGTCATCGAGCGCCTGCGCAAGCAGGGCTTCACCGACCTGCTCGTGGCCGTCACGATGTTCCCCGAGCAACTGCAGGGCTACTTCGGCGACGGCAGCCGCCTGGGCGTGAACATGCAGTATGTCCTGCGCCCGGAGCCTTCGCAGACCGCCGGTGAGGTCGCCGCCCTGCGCGAGTATCTGGCCGACGACGAGTCCTTTCTGGTACACTATGGTGACATCATCACCGGGCTGAACACCGCCGCCATGGCCGAGCAGCACCTGCAGACGGGCGCAGCGGCCACGCTCGGGCTTGTGACCAATGTCGAGATCCATACCGGCGTGGCGGAACTCGGCGCCGACGGCCGTGTCATACAGTTCGTTGAGAAGCCGCCGCTGGACAAGCCCTGCCACGCGGCGGTGAACATCTACAGCCCGCGCGTGTGGGACTACGTCGGGCCCGGCAAGGACTTCGGGCATGACGTGATCCCCGCCATGGTCGCCGCGGGCGAGGACGTGCGTGGCTACCTCGACAGAGAGGCATACTGGATGGATGTGGGGAGGCTGTCGGACCTGGACGGCGCGGAGGAGTTGCTCGGGAAGCATGAAGTGTGAAGGCAGAAGGATGAAGACGAACGGCACCCACCCCCGCTGCTGCGCAGCGACCCCTCCCCACGGGGGAGGGGCATGGCGTGGTGACGGCCGTTGGCGTTCGCCTCTTTGCCCTCCCCGCAGGGGAGGGGCATGGCGTGGTGACGGCCGTTGCCGTTCACCCCTCCCCTGTGGGGAGGGGTCGCCCCGCAGGGGCGGGGGTGGGCCCGTCGTCCTGGCCTGCCTCCTGCTTCTGGTCGCCGGCACCTTCGCCTCCGCCGACATCGTGTCCGACATCTGCGCGTGTGGCACGTCCAGCCCCAGCTTCGACGGCGTGCTGCACAGCCTGCGCGAACTGCAGTCCAGCCCCCGCGTGACGCTCAGCAACCTGGGGGCCTCCCGTCAGGGGCGGCCCATCCCCCTACTCATCGTCCATGACCCCGCTGTCCCTCTCGCGGAGACTGTCCGCCTCTTCATCGTCGCCCGCCAGCACGGCACGGAGGCTTCCGGTACGGTGGCCTGTCTCGCGCTGGCGCGGCACTTCGCACAGGCCCAGGGCGAAGAGGAGCAGGCGCTCCTGCGGCAGTTCTCGCTCCTCATGGTGCCCGTCGCCAACCCGGACGGGATGTGCGCCGGGCGGCGCGCCAATGCCGGGGGGGCCGACTTGAACCGCCACTGGGGCGGCAGCGGCGAGCCGGAGATCAGCGCCATCAAGGCCGCCGTGCGCAAGCACCAGCCCCATGCACTCATAGACATGCACGAGTTGCCGGCCGGATCGGGCAAGCCCTCGTTCCGCGACAACTTCATCCAGACCATCGGCCGCGACGGGACGCTGAGTGCCGACCTGACGACCGACTGCGCGGCGACGAGTGCGCGCTTGGCCAGTTGGATGAGCCAGTGCGGGCTGCCGCTGAGCGTGTACTACGACGGCGCGAACGAGAGCCTGAACCTCTGCCATCGGTACTTCGGCCTGGGGGCAGGCATACCCTCATACCTGTTTGAGGCCAAGTGCGGGTCCGGCCGGCCCTTGGCCAGGCGCGTGCGCTTCCACGTGCTGGGCACGCTCGTCGTGGCCAACTATGCGCTGCACCGCTACTACCAGCCCGAGGGCCAGGCGACACCGCAGCCGGAGGAGCCGGTGGCCCAGGCCCCGGAGCCGACCACGACTGTGCCCACGACCGTGACCCTGTCCTCGCCGCGTCCGGAGCAGGTCGCGCGCGGGCAGTTGCCGGTCGTGGCGGACGTCACGGGGCTGCCGCCCGGAGGCACCATCGGCTTCTCGGTGGACGGCAAGCTCCGGTCCCTGACGACGGCGGCCCCGCACGAGTACCTCCTGGACACGCTGGGCTACGCGGACGGGCGCCATGAGGTGACGGTTGAGGTGTGCGATGCGGCCGGACGGAATCTGGGCGCCTCGCGCAGCGTCATCATCGTGGACAACCGGGTGGCGGCGGGCGAATGAAGCGGCTGGCGGATAGGCCGTGGCTCCCGGCCGGCGTGTGGGCCGGCGTGATCCTGATCGGGACCTCCATCCCGATGCCAGCCCTCCCACCGGGACCGCCCGGCAGCGACAAGCTGGTCCACCTCCTGATGTACGGCGTGCTCGGCGCGTTGCTGGCCAGAGCGCTGCTGCGGGAACATCCCGACCGGGGCCGCTTGTTACTCTTGTTGATGTCCACGGGCCTGGCCGCCGGGTTCGGCCTGTTCGATGAGTGGCACCAGCAGTTCTGCCAGCGGTGCCCCAGTGCCGGAGACTGGCTGGCCGATGTGATCGGGGCGGGGCTTGGCGCGACCATCCTGTGCGCTGTGAACACCATACGAGCCGGAGGAAGCAAGATGCCGGAAGCAAGGCGGATCAGTGGTGCGGACCTCGGCGCGGAGTTGACCAAGCCCGAGCCCTGCGTGGTCGAGTTCTGGATGGTGGGGTGCCCGGCGTGTGCGCGGTTTGGGCCGACCTTCGGCGACCTGTCCGAGGAGTACCAGGGGCGGGCCAACCTGGTGGCGATCGAGGCGCGGGAGAACATGGACGCCGCCAAACAGTATGCCATCCGAGGCGTGCCGACCGTGATCGTCTTCAAAGACGGACAGGAAGTGCAGCGCATGACGGGGGCCAAGACCCTCGCCGAGATGCGCGAGTGGCTGAACCCCGTGTTGGGTTGACGCCGCGAGATAGTCAAGCCGCCGCTCCGCCGACTCGGTCGCGCTCGGAGTGGACCCCAGCCTCCGTTCGTGGGGCTCATATGGAGGAGAAAGCTGATGTCGCAGGCCAAAGAGCTAACAAGTGCCGAGTTCGACGGTGAAGTGCTGAAGTCCGAGACGCCGGTCCTGGTGGATTTCTGGGCGCCGTGGTGCGGCCCGTGCCGCATGATGGCTCCGGTCGTGGACGCCGTCGCCGCCAAGTACGAAGGCCGCGTCAAGGTGTGCAAGGTCAACGTGGATGAGGCCGGGGACATCGCCGGCAAGCTCGGCATCCGCAGCATCCCCACCCTCATCATCTTCAAGGGCGGTCAGCAGGCGGACACGGTCGTCGGGGCGGTGCCGGAGGCGGAGCTGACCCAGCGCCTCGACCGCGTACTGGCCTAGCGCCCAACTACGCGTACCCGTGGCTCCTGCCTCCGCACTTGCAGGAGCCGCTTCGTAAGTGGCGACCAGCCACAGAAGGCCCACAGCAGCAGGCGTATGCGTCCCGGGGTGGGTAGCTAACGCAGACGTGGGTAGAGTAGGTTGAAGGAGGAAAGAGTGTATGGACCCTCGTGAACATGCCGGACACCGGCATAGTCATCTGGCGCTAATCCTGTTGAGTGTACTGGTGGGGGCTGTGCTAACGGCCCTCGTCTTGGCACAGACAGACCGGACCGCGCCCGTACTGACCCCTGCCGCGGCGCAGACGCAGGCGGCGCCGCAGTTTGAGGATGTCGCCCAGCGCGTGCTGCCGGCGGTCGTCTACATCAACAGCGACCTGGCGACGCGCACTGATCCCCGACAGGAGGAGATGCGGCGACGCCTCGAGGAGATGTTCAAGGACATGCCGGGATTCCGCGGGCAGATGCCCGACGGGATGGGCGGCGGCCAGGAGCGCTCGCGGCCCGCAGCCGGCTCCGGCTGGATCTACAGCCCGGACGGGTACATCGTCACGAACGCCCACGTAGTGCGCGGCGCGACGAAGGTGACCGTACAACTGCACGACAACGACGGCGACACGAAGGACTACCCGGCCAAGATCGTCGGGATAGACCCGCGTTCGGAACTCGCCGTCATCAAGATTGACGCCGGACGGAAGCTGCCGACCCTGGCCCTGGGCGACTCGAGCAAGGCCCGCATCGCCTCGTGGGTCATGGCCGTGGGCAGCCCCTTCCAACTGCAGCAGACAGTCACGGTCGGGGTCATCTCGGCGCGCAACCGCACCATCAGCGCGGAGAGCCAGTACTTCCAGCTGGGCGACCTGATCCAGACCGATGCCTCGATCAACCCCGGCAACAGCGGCGGCCCGCTGATCAACCTGAGCGGTGAGGTCATCGGCATCAATGTCGCCATCGCCTCACCCGGCGCGACCACCGTGCCGGTCAACATCGGCATCGGTTTCGCCATCCCCTCGAATGTGGCGAAGACGGTCGTGCCGCAGCTTATCCAGAAGGGCAAGGTGGCCCGTGGCTGGCTCGGCGTGCAGCTCAGCCGGGAGAGCGCCAAGAGCATGAGTGACAACCTCAAGCAGCACTTCGGCGTGCCCGAAGGGGGCGCGCTGGTCACCATGGTGTACGAGGATGCGCCGGCCGCCAAGGCGCTGCAGGGCAATGATGTCGTGGTGGCCGTGAACGGCCAGAAGGTGACCAACAACGCCGAGTTGCAGGCGGCCATCCAGAACACGCCGCCCGGCACCAAGGTCAGCATGGAGATCGTGCGTGACCGCAAGCACCAGCAACTCACAGTAGAGCTGGGCGAGATGCCGGCCCGCTACTCGGGACTCGACGGCGGCGATGAGGGAGCCACAGCCGCGCAGCCCACGGTCGGCCCGCCTATCCAGGTGCGCAACATCACGCCCCAGATGGCGCGCGAGCAGAACCTGCCGCGCAATCAGGGCGTCGTCATTGAGAGTGTGGGCGGGGAGTTGCAGGACCGCCTGGAGCCAGGGAGTATCATCGCCCAGGTGGATGGCGCCAAGGTCATGACCGTGGAGCAGTACAACGCCGCGATCCGTCGAGCGCTGGACGCCAAGCGGAAGTTCGTGGTGCTGACCATCGAGCAGGCCGGGGACGACGGACAGGTTCTGCGTGATGTGGTGGAGGTGCCGCTGGCCAAGGAGCAGTAGACCGCGGGTGTCGTTGACACGCCGCTGACGTCACTGGAGGGACGGCTTCACCGGAAGCCGTCCCTCTTTGCTTGGGTCTGCGATGGGACGGGGGTCAGGAGGCCTTCTTGCCGAGTTCGTCGGCGATGCCCAGGACACCCGCCGCGATGGAGAACATCAGCAGGACGCCGGTGACCTCCAGCCAGGTGGCGGGCAAGATCGTGAGCAACAGGGCGGGTTGGATGAAGCGGGCGATCAGGGCGCAGACGCCGGTCAGAGCGGCAAGGATCAGCAGCAGTCGCGAGAGAGCCAACATGTCTACCATCCTCCTGCCTATGGAATGAGCCCACCGCCGCAGCGCCACGGCGCCGGTCCCATCACAAAAGTATACGCCGACGCTTCCAGTCGTCAAGCGCGAGTTGGGTCGCGGGTCCGACATCAGGCTGCCTCGGGCATGGCCACTCTCGCTGTCCGCGGCGTGACCGTTGTCTCTAGGCGCCCCAGTTCTTGCTGCGGAAGATGAAGGCCGCGTCGCGCTGATCGCCCTCGTTGATGGGGGCCTTGAGCTCATCCCAGGTCGGCAGGGCCTCGACGCGGTCGGCGATCACGGACAGGTCGAGTTTGCCCAGGCGGCTGAGCTTGCCCTCGATCATCAGCACCGGCGAGGCAACCACCGCCCGCCCGTACTTCTGGTAGCAGTCCTCGAAGATAGCCGCATCCACCAGCCCCGTCTCATCCTCCAGGCAGACGAAGATGGCGGTGCGCCCGCTCTTGGTCGGCGGCCGGGCACGGGCCACCACAATCCCGGCGATGCGCACCCGCTCCCCGTCCCGGTGGCGATACAGATCGGCGCTGCGCACCACGCCCAGCCGCTTGACCGCACTGCGCCAGAACTTGAAGGGATGACTGGTCGTGCTGAGCCCCAGCAGTCGTAGGTCCAGGCCGACGCGCCCGAACTCTGTCTCCGCGTCCAGTGCCGGCAGGGCCTCGGCAAGGCTCTCGCCTTCCCCCGCGAAGGAGGCGGCGGCCCAATCCAGTTCCTGGGGGGCGCGGCGCCCGCCACGGTCGGTGACGCAACCTGCCGGCAGCGCCGCCAGCATCCACATCAGTTCCGCCGGCGAGAGCCCTGTGAAGGCAAAGGCTCGGGACAGGATGAGCGTTTCGACCAGGGGTCGCGGCACGCGGGTACGCCGGCAGAAGTCGCGCAGCGAGGAGAAAGGCCCCCCCTCGGCACGGGCCTGCAAGATGGAGTCCATGGCGACCTCGCTCATGCCGTAGATGAGCCGCAAGCCGGTGCGGATAGCGGGGCCGGTGCCGGTGCCGTGAGGCGTCGGGGGCTGAAGCCCCCGCCTGCCAGAACCGTCCCTCCGGGACGGGCCGCTGCCGTCCCCCCCCTCCCCCGTGGGGAGGGGGCCGGGGGGTGGGACGATGTTCGCCGTGCCCTCCTCCACCGTGAATACCGCCTCACTCCGGTTCACGCACGGTGGCAGCATCGCAATCCCCAGGCGCTTGGCTTCCTCGGCGACGGTACGCGGCGGGTAGAAGCCCATCGGCTCGGCCGACAGGATGCCGGCCAGGAACTCGGCGGGGTAGTGGGCCTTCAGGTAAGCCGTCTGGTAGGTAAGGCGGCCGAAGCAGGCCGCGTGGGCTTTGTTGAAGCCATAGGCCGCAAAGCCGGCGATGTCGTCGAAGATGCGGTCGGCGATGAAGCGATCCACACCCTGAGCGATGGCGCCCCGGACGAACTGCTCCCGCAGCTTCTCCATCTCCCGGTGCGAGCGGTCCGAGGTCATGGCCCGGCGCAGCAAGTCGCCCTGGCCCAGGGTGAAGCCCGCCACGGCCTGCGCGATCTGCAGCACATGCTCCTGGTAGATGATGACCCCGTAGCTGGTCCTGAGTACCGGCTCCAGCGCCGGGTGCAGATAGGTGATCGGCTCCAGGCCATGCTTGCGCGCGATGTACGGGCGGATCATGTCCGACTGCACCGGGCCGGGGCGGAACAGCGAGATGTTGGCGATGATCTCCTCGAACTCATGGGGCTGCGTCCGCCCCAACAGGTTGCGCTGGCCGGGGCTTTCGACCTGGAAGAGGCCAATGGTCTTCGTCGAGCGCAGGAGGCGATAGGTCGCTGCGTCATCCAGCGGCAGGTCCTCCACGTCCAGGCGGTGGCCCGTGCGCCGCTCGACCTGCGCCAGGCAATCCGCGATGGCGGTGTGGATGCGCAGGCCCAGGATGTCCATCTTCAGCAGGCCGAGTGCTTCGATGTCATCCTTATCGAAGGCGCTGATGACGATGCCCTTGTTGGCCAGCTCCAGGGGCATGAGATGCGTGAGCGGCTCCGCGCCGATGACCAGCCCGCCGACGTGGACGCTCAGATGGCGCGGGTAGCCGCTGACCTGGTGGCATAGCTCCAGGAGCAGGCCTTTGTCGCGGAAATCGAAGGGGGCGTCGCGCACCTCGGGGAGCCGCAGGGCCGCCTCCTCGATCTGTGAGGCGCGAATGTAGGGAAAGGCCGTGGCCAGGGGCCCCAACTCCGCCTCGGGCAGGCCGAGGGTCTTGCCCAGGTCGCGGATCGCCGCCCGGGCGCGGAAGGTGTTGAGCGTGCAGACAGCCGCGACGTGCGCGGCGCCATAGCGCTCGTAGACATAGGCGGTCACTTCATCCCGGCGCCGCGCGCAGAAGTCCACATCAATGTCCGGCATGCCCTGGCGGTCGGGGTTGATGAAACGCTCGAAAAGCAGCTCATGGGCCAACGGGTCGGCCTGGGTGATGTCGAGAAGATAGCTGAGCAAGGAATCGCCGGCGGAGCCGCGACCGGTGGCGGGGATGCCGCGACTGCGGGCGAAGCGCACGATGTCCCACACGATCAGGAAGTAGTCACAGAGGCCCTTGGCCTCGATGACACTCAGCTCGTGCTCCAGCCTCTGCCCCACCTCGGGAGTGATCTCCCCATAGCGCCACTTGGCGCCGGTATAGCACAGGCGGCGCAGGTAGCGGCGGCTGTCTTCATCGGGGGCGGGCGGCGGAAAGATCCCCGTGCCGTCGGCGGGCACGGCCTGCAGGTCGAACGCCGGGAGGTGCAGGTGCTCCAGATCCAGCTCCCAGCCACACCGTTCGGCGATGGCCTCGGTGTGGCGCAACGCCTCGGGCAGATCGGCGAACAGCTCCCCCATCTCCGCCGGCGACTTGAGCCGGTACTCCCAGTTCACCTTGCGATCCGGATGGGCCTCATCCACGGTGATGTTGTGGCGCAGGCACGTCAGCACGTCCTGCAGGGGCGCCTGGTCGAGCCCGACATAGTGCACATTGTTCGTCGCCACCAGCGGCAGGCCCAGACGGCCGGCCAGATCCGCGAGGGCATAGCGCAGCCGATGCCGCGGCGGCGGCAGCAGCAGGTGCTGCAGCTCGATGAAGAAGTTGCCCGGACCAAAGAGCCCGCGGTAGGTGTTGGCCACCTGTGCGGCGGCGGTGGCCTGGCCGCGTTCGAGCAGTTGGCCGATCTCGCCACGCTCGCAGCCCGACAGGGCGATCAGATGGGAGGCGTTCTGGCGCAGGTGCTCCTGGGTGAGGCGGGGGTGGTCACGGTCTACCGCGGCGTAGGCCGGGGCGAAGGGACCGGCGCTTTGCGCCTGGCCCAGTCGCGCAGCGGTGACCAGGCGGCACAGATTGCGGTAGCCCTCGTTGTCTTCGGCCAGCAACACGAGATGGGGTTCGTAGGGCAGGTCCTGTCCCCCACAGGGCTCGAGGGTGAACTCCACGCCGATGATGGGCTTGACCCCCGCCTGCCGGGCTGCCTGGCAGAACCGCACGGCCCCGTACAGACCGTTGTGGTCGGTCAGCGCCAGGGCCTTCATGCCGTAGGCGGCGGCGCTGCGGGTCAACTCCTCTACTGTCGCCGCGCCGTCAAGCAGAGAGAAGTTGGAATGCACATGCAGATGTGTGAAGGGCATGGTGGCGGCGGTCAGTGGAGCGTAGGAAGCTGTGGCGGGGAGGTGGGCAGCGCCCTAAGCGACCTCGCGGTAGCTCAGGCGCGGGGCCGGAGTTGGGATCCGGCGAGCGGCAGGGCAAGGACGACAGGCGCGGGCCTCCGGCCTGGGTGTCGCCGTTTCCTCCTCCGTGATGCTCTCCCGACGGTCACAGATCATGCCCCAGATGATCAGCACCAGAGAGAACACGATGCCGATGAGGCAGATCAGGCTGTTGAGGACATGGGGGTTCAGATCATGTAGATGCATGTGGCTCACTCTCTTCGCTTCGCGAGGGTCCTGGTCTCTGCCGGCGGCCTAGTCCATCAGAGCACCGACGGTCCAGGCCTGAGCGAGTTCGTCATAGCAGAGGTCCAGGGCCATATGTTCCAGGGTGGTGATGCGGAAGTAGCGCTTGTAGCTTTCGCCCAGCCACCAGCGCCCCCGCCGTGCCCAGCGGCCGCCCAGGCTGCTGACATGGTGCTCGCAGCCGCGCCACACAAAACGCGCTCCGCTCCGCAGCGGCACTTCCAACATCGTGATGGGTTCATCCACAGGCTTAGGCATGGTGTTCACGGGTTTGGGCGGCCTACTTTCGATTGCCTGGAGTAGATGTACCAAACATTTGTTCGATTGTCAAGAGAAAAAAATCGGGCCTCAGCCCAAAATAGTAATGACATTTTAGTTTTCTCGGGTATAATAGGGACAGCGGCGAGCGTCCCGACTGAGAGCCCTGCTTACCCTATCGAGTTGCCTTTCTGTATCTGCCAAGTATCCTAACACGCTCGCCTTTGTCTTCAGAGCCTTCAGAAGCCCTTCTGAGGGCTCTGCTTGTTTCCCGAGGCCTGACACCCCGATCATCCGGCACCGCCCACAGCCAACCGCATATATATAATGACGTTCTGTATATCAGTCGCCGCTGTTGCTTACGCGCTGAACACAGCCCCTATCCCCCATGCCAGCTGGCACTCCAAACCGCCCCCAACCCCATAGCATAACGTCGTTATGAATCTGGGCATCTCATACGTAGTCCGGCCGATACTCCAACTCGGTATCCCCGATGAAGACAGTGTCCCCATCCCGGGCTCCGAGGTCCTCGAGCTGCTGGATCACACCCATCTTCTCCAACACGCGCTGAGTGCGCTGGAGCCCCTCCCCGTGCGCCAAGTCGGCACGGGCGATCATCCGCTCCACCTCGGTGCCACTGACGGCGAATACACCGTCCTCCAACCGTTGCACGCGCAACTCGTACTCCGGCGCGGGGGGCATGTGCAGGACCACCTGCTCAGCCGGCTCGGCCGGACCGATGGCCGCCGGGCCCCCGGCCTGCTCCAGCAGCCCCCACGTCGCCTCCAGCAGTTCCCGTAGGCCCTCGCCTGTCGCCGCCGAGATCGCCAGCACAGACCGCGCGCCCCGCTGCAGCAGCTCCTGGCGATAGAGCCCCGCGTACTCGCGGCCCTCGGTCAAGTCCACCTTGTTGAGCGCCACGAGCTGTGGCAGGGCTGCCAGCTCCGCGCTGTAGAGCGCCAGCTCGCGGTTGATCGTCTCGAAGTCTTGCACCGGGTCGCGCCCTTCCAGGGCGGCGGCATCGAGGAGATGGATCAGCACGCGGGTGCGCTCAACGTGGCGCAGGAACTGGTGCCCCAGGCCCACGCCCTGGTGAGCGTTCTCGATCAGCCCGGGCATGTCGGCCACGACGAACTGGCGGTCTTCATCCAGGGACACCACGCCGAGGTTCGGCACGAGGGTCGTGAAGGGATAAGCCGCGATCTTCGGGCGCGCGGCGGAGAGGCGAGAGATCAGCGTGGACTTGCCCACGCTGGGGAAGCCGATGATGCCCGCATCCGCCAGCAGCTTTAGCTCCAGGCGCAGGCGATGCTGCTGGGAGGGCTCGCCCCGTTCGGCGAAGTGCGGCGCCTGGCGCGTGGCCGTGGCGAAGCGCTCATTCCCGCGCCCGCCCTTGCCGCCGACAGCGGCGACGAGTTCGTAGCCCGGACCGACGAGGTCGGCCACCAGCTCCCCGCTCTCCTCGTCGTGGACCGCCGTGCCGGGCGGCACGCGGACGATGAGGTCCGAGCCGTCGCCCCCACTCTTGCCGAAGCTGCCGCCGGGAGCCCCGTCCTCGGCTTTGAAGCGCGAGGTGTAGGTGAAGTCCAGCAGTGTCCGCATGTGCGGGTCCACGCGGAGGATGACGCTGCCGCCCCGGCCGCCATCGCCGCCGCCCGGCCCGCCGCGGGGCACGAACTTCTCGCGGCGGAAGTGCACCATGCCATCGCCGCCGCGCCCGGACTCCACGTCAATCGTCGCCACATCTACAAAGTCAGCCATGGTAGGGGTTGGGTGCGGGGACGGGGCCATGACGACAGCCTGAGCGTCTCTCCCCCATCCCCTCCCTCCTCTCAGTTGGTCCCAGTCATCAGCCGCAGCACGCGTTCCTGCTCCAGGTCACCGCGCGGCAGTTCCGCCACGAGGCGGCCCTCGCGCATCACGAGCAGGCGCGTGGACAGGTGCAGCAGCTCCGGCAGCTCGCTGGAGATCAGCAGGATGCCCATGCCACGGGCGGCCAGATCATCAATGAGGGCGTGGATATCTGCCTTCGCCCCCACATCGACGCCGCGCGTCGGCTCATCGAGGAGCAGAACGCGGCAGTCGGCGGCCAGCCAGCGCGACAACATCACCTTCTGCTGGTTGCCGCCCGACAGGGCCGAGATGAGCATCTCCGGCCCGCGGGTGCGGATGCTGAGCTGGCGCAGGTACTGTGCCGTCACGGCCCGCTGACGACGGCCGCGCAGCCAGCCGACCGAGGCCAGCCGGGGCATCGTCGGCAGCGTCAGGTTGTCATTCACGGACATGGCCGGCACGAGGCCATGGCGCTTGCGGTCCTCGGGAACGAGGCCGACGCCCCGGTCAATCATCCGGCGCGGCCGCGGCCGCAAGGCGGCGCCCCGCAGGCGCACCGTGCCCTGCGCGCGGGTGTCGAGGCCGAAGATGGCCTCCGCCACCTCCGTCCGCCCGGCGCCGACGAGGCCGGCCAGCCCCACAATCTCCCCGGCCCGCACCGACAGGCTGACCTCGCTGAACCGCCCCGCGCTCCCCAGCCCCTCGACCTGCAGCAGCACCTCCCCCGGCGCCTGGGATGCGCTCTTAGGGAAGTACTCGGCCAGCTTCCGGCCGATCATGTGGCCGATGACCTCGTCTTCGGATAGCTCCGCGCGGGGAGCGGTGTGGACCACGCAGCCGTCGCGCAGCACCGTGATTGTATCACAGAGGCTGAAGATCTCGGGCAGCCGGTGCGAAATGTACAGGCACGTGACACCACGGCTAACCAGGTCGCGCACGAGCGCATGCAGGCGCTGGGCCTCGCGGTCCGACAGGCTGCTGGTGGGCTCGTCGAAGATGATGATGCGGGCGCCGCGGGCAATGGCCCCGGCGATCTGCACGAGCTGTTGCTGACTGACCGACAGCTCGCCCAGCCGTCGCCCCACCGGGACCTCCGGGGCGATCTCGGCCAGCAGGCGGCGGGCCTCGGTGGCGAGGCGTCGCTGCGACACGAACGGCCCCACCCGCGGCAGCCGCCCCAGCAGCAGGTTCTCGGCCACGGTCATGTTCTCGCAGAAGGACAGTTCCTGATGGACGAGCGCGATGCCGGCGGCAAGGGCCTCGGCCGGGCTACGGAAGGCGACGCCGCGACCGAAGACACACATCTCGCCGCCGTCGGCCTGGTGGATGCCGGCCAGGATCTTGCCCAGCGTGCTCTTGCCCGCGCCGTTCTCCCCAACGAGCCCGTGGCAGGAGCCGGCCGCGACCGACAGGCTGACGCCGTCGAGCGCCAGACTGCCGGGAAAGCGCTTGGTGATGTTACGGAACTCGATGGCGTTCATGTTGGACCGCGGGCTTTCCAGCCCGCGAATGTCCCCGCGCGGGCTGTAAAGCCCGCGGTCCATGGGCTACTTCATCTGCAGGTACTGCTCCGGCACGTCGGTGAAGCCCCACTCCTTGAGCTGTCGGGCCCACTCGCCCAGGTTGTCCTTCGTCACGCGCACCAGTTCCATGGTGTTGACGACGGGAACGTCCTGCTTGAGCTGCACCTTCGCCACGATCTTCTCGACCGACACGTAGCCCCACTTGTAGGTCGGCTGGGCCAGTAGCACGGGGGTGATGCCCTTCTCGATGTAGGGCAGCTCGGCCGGCAGGGCATCCACCGAGACGACCGACACCTTCTGGGGGTCGAGGGTCGTCAGCAGAGACTTGGTGAACAGCGGCCAGCCGCCGATCATCGCCCAGCCGCGGATGCCGGGGTAGGCGTTCATCACGCGGGTGACTTCGGCGGCGGCGTCCTGCGGCGTCTCCGGATGGTAGAACGTGCCGATGATCTCGATCCCTGGGTACTTCGTGGCAGCGTCCTTCACGCCCTGGACGCGCTTTTGCAGGTTCGGGGCGTTCTGGTTACCGGCCAGGATGGCGACCTTGCCCTTGCCGCCGATCAGCTTCGCGAGTTCCTCCAGCACCTGCCCGCCGGTCTTGAGGTCATCCACGCCGTAGTAGGCGAAGCGCTTGGACTGCGGTGCATCGCTGTCGAAGGTCATGACCGGCACGCCGCGGGCGACGACATCATTGATGGCCCCGGTCACTTTGCCGGCGTCCGAGCAGGAGATCAGGATGGCGTTGGCGCCCTCGTTGGCGGCCTGGGTGAGGCGCTGGGCCTGCACTTGCCCATCCTCAGTCGGCGGCGTGCGCCAGTCAATCGTGATGTTGATCCCGTGCTTGGCCGACAGATCCCTGGCGGCTGCCTCGGCCCCGGTGCGGGCGGACAGGAACACCGGGTTGGTGGAACTCTTGGCGATCATGGCGATCTTGAGGCTCTGGCCGGACCCCGGAGGGGCTGGGGCCGGCCCCTGCGGGGCGGGCGGCTGAGACGTGGACGTCTGCGGCTGCGGACAACCGGCCAGCAGTACAGCCATTGCGGCAGCAAGCAGGACGAGCATCATGGGGCGCATCTGCGGCACCTCCCTGTTCTGAGACACCTGACGACTCAACGGTCCACGCCCATCGCCAGCCGCCGCTCGCTGATCTGGTGGCCGAGGCGGTCCAGTACGACGGCGACGATGATGGCGCAGCCGATGATGATCCACTCGTAGTTCTGATCGAAGTGCAGCGTGCGGATGGACTGACGGATGAGCGTGATGAGCACGGCCCCGAGCATGGCGCTGACGACGCTGCCCTTGCCGCCGGCGAGACTGGCCCCGCCGACCACCGCGGAGGCGATGACATACAGCTCGTAGCCGGTCGCGTCGGCGCAGGACGCCGAGCCGTAGTACGAACAGCCCAGGAAGGCCGCCACGCCCGCGGTCAGGCCCGCGAGGGCATAGACGACCGTAAGCACCCGCCCGGTCCGCAAACCCGCATAGCGCGCCGCGTCGGCATTGCCGCCGACGGCGTAGATGTACCGGCCGGTCACCATGTGGGTGAGGAAAACCGAGCCCAGGGCCGCCACCAGCACCATGGCCAGCAGCGGCAGCGGCGACAGCGTGGGCGGCAGCCCCAGCGAGCACTTGGCGAAGCGCGTGAGGGCATCGGGCACGAGGATGCTCTCGGCCCGGCTGCTGACGAAGGCCAGGCCCCGGAAGACCCACATGGCCCCCAGGGTGATGATGAAGGGGTGCACGCGCAGGTTGACGATGAGCAGGCCATTGACCAGCCCGCAGGCGAGCCCGAGGCCCAGGCAAATGAGCAGGCCGAGCAGCACGGAGTCCGACTGCCAGGCCCGCAGCGCCAGGGCCATGCCGACCCCCGCGAGCGCGAAGACCGACCCGACCGACAGGTCAATCCCGCCGGAGATGATGACCATGGTGGCGCCGACGGCCATGATGGCGAAGAACGAGGCGTCGGTGGCGGTCTGCAACAGCGTGTTGGGGTTCAGGAAGTTGTTGACCGTCCGCCCGGTCTCGGGGTCCTGGTGGCTACCGGCCAGCATGGACAGCAGCACGGCAAGCAGCACAATGACCCCGAGCAGGCCAAGCTGTTCAAGGCGCAGCGAGGGCCGGGGAGCGGCCGGCGCGGTAGGCGGGGCATCCGAGGATGGCATGAGGCCTAGCAGTTCGCGGGGGCGCGGGGAGATACCTGCCGGAGGGCGGCAGCAGGTCGTGCGGCCGGAACGGCAACGGCGTCCTCACCCCTACCCCTCTCCCGCGCGCGGTACGGCTGCGCGCCGGAGAGGGGAACGGCGAACGGCGTCCTCACCCCGCAGACTGCGTCGCAGTCTGAGCCCTGTCGCTCGCGTCGCTCCGGAGAGAGGAACTCAGATGTCACGTAGCCGCGAAGCCACAACGTGGTCATCCCAGGCCCCCCCTCTCCGGAGCGGAACGAAGTGGAGCGAGGGAGAGGGGCCGGGGGTGAGGACGCCGTTCCCGATTCCCGGTTCCCGCCCCTACCCCTCAAACCCCCGCACCATGTACGCCTGCAGCAGGCCCGACTCGTCGGAGTTGAAGAACCCGACCGTGCCGTCCGGCGACAGGAACGGGTGCAGGTGGGTGCTCTTCTCGCAGGTGCAGCGGGCGCAGAGCAGGTAGGTCCAGTTGGTCAGCGCGTCGGTCTCGGAGTCGCCGAACCGCGCGGTCCAGAGCGTGGCTTGCTCGTTCAGCGGTCCGCAGTCCGTGATGAGCCGCCGGCCCGCGATGTCGGTGGCGAAGTGGTAGAAGTGCGGGCTGTCGAAGTCCCGGCTGAGGTCATTGCGTACGCCGCCGGGTGAATTGAGGCCCACATGGCCGGCATGCGGCACGGCCCGTCCCTGGATCAGTTGCGCCTCGGGCGGCTGGCGCGTCCCGGTGCTGGTGATGGCCCGATCGCTGCGCCCCCGCCAGCACTGGTGCCCCTGGCAGAACTCGTTGCCGTCGCGCCCCCACGGCATGTTGCGGAAGTTCGTGCCGTCGTCGCGGATGACATGGATGTCCGCGCCCAGCCCGCCCACCAGCCGCGTGATCTGCCCCTGCGCGTCGGCCTCGTTGTCGTGATTCTCCTGGATCAGGATGTCATGCGACTGCTCGGGGTCGAGCGACCGGCTGTACTGCGGGTGCATGTTGCACCAGCTCTGCCCCTCCATGATGAGGTTCACCGTGGCGGCGGCAAGGTCGAACACCATCAGCCCCCACGTGACCCCCGCCTCGGTCCCATCACCCAGAAAGCAGGAGATGGTCATGCGCTGCCCGTCCGAGGAGATGCTGGACAGCGGGTAGATGCGGCTGGGCCGGTACGACGTGCCCGGCAGCACCGAGTCCACGACGATCAGCGTCTCGCGTTCCGTGCCGTCGAGCCGCACCCGCTTGAGCGTCAGCCGTCCGCCGTTGATCTCTGTCTCGTTGACGAAGTAGTACAGGTGTGTCCCGTCCGGCGAGATCGAAGGGCCGGTCGCCCCGACCTCGCTCGTCAGGGGGCTGAGGCTGCAGCCATCGGCCAGGTCGCATAGCAGATACTGGTGCTGCGGATCGTGCTGGTCGCTGCCGTGGGCGTGGGCCGAGCGGTGCAGGATGAAGCGGCGGGAGTCGGGGGTGAAGATCTGCGCCTCCATGTAGATGTGCGAGGAGGGCACGTCCGTCTCGGTCGTCAGTTGCACGACTTCGAGCCCCGCGGGGCTGCGGTCGTCCAGCAAGTCTGGGCGAAGCTTCATCGGTGTCTCCGTTCCGTCACGCGGCGATCCGCGCGCTTGTGGCAGCAGCCCCTCAGGGGGCCAGGTACATCACCAGCACTCCGAAGAGCGCGGCCATGAGTACGACGGTGCCGGCGGGCTCGATGAACCAGGTCCGCCGCAACTGCCGCACCATCATGATCTGCATCACCAGGCCGGTGAGCACGATCGTGACGAAGGCGGTGAGGGCGTGGCGGGCTTCCACCTGCGCCAACAGCGGCCCGCCGCGGTCGGCCACATCGAACAGCAGCAGGGCCGCCATGTTGAAGGCGTTGCTGCCCAGGATGTTGCCGATGATGAGGTCCAGCGCTCCCAGGCGCAGGGCTGCGAGGCTCGCCGCCAACTCCGGCAAGGAGGTGACCAGGGCCAGGAAGACCGAGCCGAAGAAGGTGTCCCCCAGTCCGGTGAGGGCGGCCAGGTCATGCGCCAGCCGGGCCAGCACCGGGCCGGCCAGGGCGATGACGGCCGCGCCGACGCCAAAGCAGATCAGGCCGGCGCGCAAGGACTTGATCGGGCCCGGCACGACCTCCACCACGTCCACCGATCCCTGCCCGCCCGCGCGCACCCCGACGAAGATGTCCAGCGGGTACAGCACCGCGATGGCCAGCACACCCAGCCCGATGCCGCCGATGGAGAACGGCTCCTGCGCGATGATCGAGGCGCCGGCGATGGCCGCCAGGACGATGCCCAGGATGGCGATCCGCGCATGCCCCAGGCCGAAGCTGGGCATGATGCTGGCATGGCGGCGCCAGTGGTGCAGGAGATCCATGGCCGCCAGGATCAGTATGTTCATCGTGCAACTGCCCATGATGTCGCCGACCGCGAGGTTCGGAGCGGGCAGGCGCACCGCCGAGATGTCCACGATGATCTCGGGCAGCGTTGTCGCGGCGGCCAGCATGATGATGCCGATCGTCAGCCGTCCGATGCCGGTGTGCGCGGCGATGGCGTCGGCAGCGTACGACAGCAGCGTGCCCGCCGCCACCACCAACAAGCCCATGGCCACGAACAGCAGGAGCAGGCCCAGCATCTTGCCTCCTGGCCGATCCCGGGGCGTCACTCCCGGGCGAACTTGACCCGCCACGACAGGGTGGGCGCCGCGAACTGCAGCGGGACCGCCACCACGCGGTCTGGCCCCATCTGCAGCCCGCCAGAGGCTGTATAGCCTGCCGGCACATGGACATACAAATGGCCGGCGGTGCCCGGCGGCCGGGTGGCTTGACCGGACAGCGTCAGCGTCTGCTCATCCCAGCGCACCTGCTGCAACTCCACCACGCCCTGCGCCAGGTGCAGGTCGGTGCCGATGACGAAGGGGTGGGTCTCAACCGGCGTCACCCGCAGGACGGCCACCTCCGTCGCCGGCAGCGGGTAGCGTAGCAGCACCTCGGCCCCGTCAAGGCCCCGCACGCGGCCCACGAGCTTGTGCCGGAAGTAGTCGAAGATCACGTACTCCCGCCCCGGCTCCAGGCCCAGGTCGCCCAGGTTGACCGTCACCTTGTCCGGGCGCTCGTCCAGGTTGAACAGCCCCAGCAGGTGCCAACTCCCCCACGCCGTCCGCACCGGCAGGTGCATGACCTGCGGGTAGGCCTCGTAGGTGAACATGTCCAGCGGGGTCGCCGACGGCCCAACGGCGGGGAGGCACTGCTTGATGAGTTCCAGCTTGTCGGCGGGCAGCTCGGGCAGCCGGTCGCTCAGGAACATCGGCCCGCCGCCGAAGACGACGAAGGCCATGCGCACGCGGTTCTCACTGGGCGTCCCCTGGCCGACTTGCAGGTAGTCGGGGTCGGACCAGTAGAACTTGCCGGTTACGTGGGCGCGGCAGTTGAAGTCGCGCCAGAAGCTCCGCAGCCAGTCCCACCGCCCGCCGGGATTGCCGATGTCCGCGTGCGTCCAGGCGGCGTCGCACAGCCCGGCGATGGGGTTGAGGGCAGCGTTGCAGGCCATGTGGGCCACGGTGGGGCCGGTCCCCTCGCGGTAGGCCCGAACGGCCTTCAAGTAGGTCGGCACCCCCGTGGTCGTCTCGCGGTCGTGCTGGACCGCGTCGGTGCGGAGCAGGTTGGCCTGGAAGTCATTCTTCCAGTACACGCAGCCGTACGAGCGGATGGCCTCACCCAGCTTGCGGTAGAACGCCTCGCCGACCGGGTGGGTGGGGTCGAGGGAGTAGGTCTTGCCGTGCGGCTCCCAGAACCAGTTGTCACCGCAGACCTGGGGCTTGCCGTCGGCGGTCTGCAGCATGGCCTCGGGGTGCTCGGCGAACAGCGGGGCGAATTCCGATACCTGCGTCGCCGCCGTCCACAGGCCCAGGCTGAAGCCCATCTGCTTGAGCTGGTCCGCCAGCCACGGCAGCCCGTGCGGGAAGCGGTCATTGACCACCCAGTTGCCCACGATGTCCTTGTACTGCCAGCCGTGGTCAATCTGGATGTTCTCCAGCCCCAGACCCGGCAACTTGTCTTTGATGACGCGGGCGTTCTGCAGCACGAGGTCCTCAGTGATGGTCAGCCGGTAGCAGTACCACGAGTTCCACCCCGAGGGCCGGAAGCGCGGCGGCTGCAGGTCGCTCACGGCCATGACGGTGTCGGCCCAGGAGGCGAGGGCGGCGTGCCCTGCCGTTACTGGGAGCGCGGGCGTCCCGCCCGCAGCCGTTCCGTCGTGTGAAGCGATCGCCAAGACCTCCGACCGCAGCGACTGCCCCGGCGCCACGCGGGCGCCGTTGGGGTAGTCGCACTTCGCCTCCAGCAGCTGCGGCAGGCCATCGGCGCCGGTCGTCAGGCGGCTGGTGACGCCAGCCGTCTGGAACGTGACGAAGGAGCACGAGCCGGCCCAGTTGCCTGCGGGGTCGGCCACGACCATTGCGCCATGGGCCGTATGGTCCAGGCTCTTGCCCGCCAGGGCCTTGCTGCCCGACCCGCACAGGCTGCCGTTGTCGAGGAAGAGGCGCAGGCGGTCTGCCGGGGCGGAGAAGACCACGGCCCCCGGATGCACGGTGTGCAGCACATCCAGGCGCTTGACGACCACCGGCTGCGCGGTCGGGTTGGCGACCTCCAGCCATAGCAGGGCCAGCGGCTGGGCTTGCTGGACCTGCACGTGCAGCCGCAACACCGCCCCGGTGGCCTCGTCGCGGGCCTCGAACACGCGGTGCTCGGCCGCGCCCAGACGAGGGGCCGGGGCCGCCGCCGGCCCGGCCGGCGTGAAGCGCTCCGGGGTGAAGGTGACATCGCCGGTAGGGGCCGCCAACTGCGCCGCTACACTGGCGGGGCCCAGCACCATCTGCGGCACGGCGTCGCCGCCGCTACCGACGGTCAGGTAACCGTGATCCTGGTCCACAACGACATTGAGTGCGTCATTGCTCAGTTGCGTCAGGCCGCCGCCGGCCTGCAGGCCTTCCATCAGCTTCGCGACCTCCTCAGCAGTTGCAGCGTGGTCGAGTATGACGAGTTCGTCCATGAGGCCCTGCACGGCCCGACCCAGACGCCCGAAGCCGCAGCCGATGAGCAGCGACGGGGGATTGAGCGGCAGCGGCCCCGGCTGGTCCCATGAGGCCACCGACTGCCCGTTGATGAACATCTCCGCGTGTTGCTTCGGGAGGTCCCAGGCGGCGGCGAGATGCACCCATTCGCCGTTGCGCAGCGGCTCCTTCGAGAACAGCGACCGCTCGCGCGGCTGGGTCTTGACGTTCGGCCCCCCGAATACGAGGCGGAACTGCCCGCCGGGGTGCGAGCGCTCGAAGTGCAGCGCGTTGTCGGGGCTGTCGCTGAAGCCGAAGATGTTGTCGTAGGTCCTGGCGCCCCAGTTGTCGGGCCTGAACCATAATGCCACCGTGCCGCCCGTCTGGCCGACGTTGGCGCCGGCGGGCATTTCCAGGTAGCTGTTGCCGTCCAGCGACAGCGCCTTGCCCAGCTTCCCCGGCGCCAGGGCCGGCGCGCCCACGATGCGGAGCGGCGCCCGCCCCCCGGCCGCGACATCCGGGAGCATCCAGCGGTCGAAGGACATGTAGAAGGTGACGCCATCGAGGGCGTAGGCAGCGGTCGCCATGAACATGAGTGGGAGGACAAGGGCGCGCATGGTAGGCCTCACTCGATCGCGGTCGGTGACCCTGGACGGCGCGGGCTGGAAAGCCCGCGCTCCTACTCCACCAACTCCCCGATCAGCATGATGCTGCCGACGCGCAGTACCGTGCCGTTGTACTTCTCGGGGTTGTAGCCCGGCTTGTCCTTCTCGCGGTTGGTGACGCTGCTGCGGTCGGGCTGGTCGGGATGCAGCTCGATGGTGACCTCGTGCACTGCATCGGGATTGAGGCCCGCGGCCACGCCCATGACCTGCAAGCGGTGGTAGCTGCAGTAGCTGTCGAAGCGCGGGATGGGCTTGCCCGTCTTGCCGTCCAGCGTCACGACCGCCTGCCCGCCATCGGGCCCCACGATGTCGTACAGCCGCACTGTCGAGCCCTTGAACTTGAAGTGGAGCTTCTCGCCCGGCTGCGTGGCCTGCCACAGCTCGGGCAAAAAGTGGGCGAAGCGCTGCCGCATCGGGTCGGCGGCGTCCAGCTTCTGCCAGCCGCTCGTGACCATCGCCGGCGTGATCGGCACCAGGTGCGCCGCTTCCCAGTTGTCGGCGACGAAGGGCGCCCTCAACTCGTGCGGGCCAGCCTTGGACTGCGGCTCCATCTCCTTGATCGCGCCGGTGATGACATCCGTGTACATCTGGTGGGCGGCATCGAGCGGATGCACGCCGTCGTCGGAGAAGATCATGTGCCCGTCGGGCCCCGGCAGCGGCTTGCCATTCTCGTCCTTGGGCGAGACGTAGATCAGCTTGCCTTCCTTCTCCAGTTGGACGGTCCGCAGGGCCATGTTGATCGAGGGGATGCCGTAGTACTCGGCCAGCATCTCATCGGCCCCGGCGGCACGCGGGCACAGCCCCTGCTCCAGGTCCTTCTCGTACCCGACCCGGAAGGTGTAGACATAGCAGATGTCGATCGTCGGGTCCTGGAGCCAGATCTGGCGGACGATGCCCTCCATCGAGCGCCAGATGGCCTCGGGCTCGGCCCCGCCGTCGTTGACGGAGAACTCCACGAAGACGAGGTCGGGCTTCCCGCTGAGCACGTCCTGCTGGCAGCGGAAGACGCCCAGGTCCGAGCCGGTGCCACCGATGGCGGCGTTGATCTCCACCAGCTTGGCCTGGGGGTAGGCGTCCTGGAACCACTTGAGCGTCTTGACGCGCCAGCCTCCGGCAGCCGTGATGCTGCCGCCGAAGTAGGCGATGCGGACCTCGCCGCCGGCCTTCAGCTTGGCCAGGACGTTGCCCAGGCCACCGCGGGTATGGAACATCTCGGCGGGCACCGGCCGGTACTGCGGTGTGTCGGCCATGAGCATGGCTCCCGGAATGAGGAGGGATAGCAGGCAAAGCGCGAAGCATCTGGTCATGGCAGCCTCACCAACCCCACAGATTGGCGCGAGGCCGACGGCCTCGCGCCAATCCGTAGGGTCGGTGAAGCTGCCATGACCAGGTGCCTCGCACTCTGCCTGCTGTCCATCCTCATTCCGGGAGCCATGCTCATGGCCGATACGCCGCAGTACCAGCCGGTGC